>CAZGAI010000268.1:0-5731 GCA_964523175.1 uncultured Victivallales bacterium
GCAAATGGCATGCTGTTAAATTTAGATATTATCTTTTTATTGAAACGCCCATGTTATTTTCTTTAATTGCAATTATATTGTTGCCTATCAGTAGGCAAAAAGCAAATTCTCATTTTTTAAATTTGAAATAATTTACCGGTTTAAACCCAAATTTTCTATACTACACCCCTAGAACTAGAAATATTGACATTATAAGACAGTTATGAATCGAATGAAGTAATATTGATGGATAGAGAGAATTATGCTTTACGTAAAGCATTTGAAGAACAATACCCAGAATCATCAGTGGAACCAGCTGAACAATTCCTCCGTGTAAAACCCCAAATACAAATGATGTTATAAATAGCGCAGGCATAACACCGAAGAGCCGGTTTATAAATGTAAATATAACCCGTCTAAAAACAATTTCTTCAATAACCGGCGCAAAAAAAACAGATACTACAAAAAATAAAATTTTACCATTTGTTGATGCAGCCAGCAGGAGCGTTGTAACAGGCGAAGATGTATCCAGACCGAAATAGGCAACAACAAAAAACATCACTGCAGCAATAATCAGTAGAGGGAAAAATAAAATTAATTCATAATAACAGGCTTCAATCCAGTATTTTTTTTCCCAGTTAATTAGTCCTAACTTATCTCTCAACCGTACTTTCCCTGATGTTAGTATAGCTACAAATAACAGCGGCACTATAAAAAACAGCTGTACCGAAACCACACTGACAGCGACCTTAGAAAAATTGTCTATAATAATATGAAATTTTCCGGCCATCTGTACAAACAGACTCGGAATTATTATAGCCGAAACTATTGCTGCTACGGTAACAGGAAATGCAATATCAATCCATTTATCTCGATCCCGGTTTAAAGAATTATCACTATATTGTTTCAAGATTAACCTTGTTAATTTTACTAAATTTAAGGTATTAGAACGACAAAATTTAATTGTTATATACTAGATGCGCATGAAAACTCTGTACTATGCGGTTTTGACAGAGCAAAACCCTCCAGCTGTGAATCCAAAAAAATGGATGGAAACGCTCTGTCGTTTCCATGTACTGCTCATGTTTTGCAATTACCTCACTCCTTTAACACAATGCTAAGGATATTTTCACCTGCCTTGGGAGTTGCAATCCGGCGAGCATTTTTCTGCATTGTTGAAAGCAGTTCTTTATCATTCAACAATTTATTAACCCTATAGGTTAACCCGACAATATCGCAGGTTTTCAGCGCCGCACCATTTTCAAGAAGATGATCAGTATTTTTTTCTTCCTGTCCTGGAATTGGATTCAGGGTTATAATTGGAAGCCCCATTGCAAGGCATTCCGATGTTGTAAGGCCACCGGTTTTAGTAATTGCAAAATCACATGCAGCCATATATTTATAGACTTCATTCGTAAACTCAACTATTTTGATCTTTCCCGAATATTTTCCCTCAATTTCCTTCAAAGACTCCGCAAGTTGTTTATTTTTTCCTGTTAAGGCTATAATTTGAAATTCCTTATCAATATTTTCAAACAGATGTCCAATAAAAGAGTCTATGCGTCCTACACCGTAGGCACCGGCCATCAGCAGCACTGTATCAAGCTCAGGAGACAGTCCAAGCTCTAGCTTTATTTCTTCTTTATTGTACTTTTCTGCAAATCCCGGTGCTATTGGAATTCCTGTAACATGAATCTTCTCTTTATCTATACCTTTATCCACAAGGCGAAGGGCCGACTCTTCATTAGCTACAAAAAACTGATCCATATTTTCCTGCACCCAAAGACTGTGAACATCAAAATCTGTCACAACAACTGAATATTTTGCAGCATACTTTTTTTGTAATGCAGCCTTATTCAGATGTTCAGCAGGTAGAAAATGCGTAAATATTATATAATCCGGATTGATTCTTTTAATTACTCTTTTAAACTTTTTAGAGAAAAACTCCTCAAAATTATATCTCATATCCTCAAGAATAACATTTTTATTCTTTTCATGGTCAGTAATTTTATAGAGATAACCAAAAATAGATGGAAAATGTTTTACTATATTAATATATGAATCTGCATATATTTTTTTAAAAAAAATAGACATATTTTTTATTACATCAATATGGACGATCTCTACATCTTCGTTAAACATTTTTTCAGCATAAAGCACAAGGTTATTTCCAGCGCTGACATGACCACCGCCGGTTGACCCGCTTATTACCATTATTTTTATCATTTAGCTTTTCCTTTAATTAGAGAAAAATACATAATATAATATATCTCTTAGTATTGAAAATAAAAAAGCTATTTGCTAAAATGTATATGTAACTCAAGAGCGCAATTTTTTTATTTTATTGTGGACATCAATAAATTGATTTGAGTAAACACATTAGTTAATATCTAATTAAAAGATAAAGGAAACTACTATCAAATGAAAAAAACAACTTGTCTTCTGTTCATACTTCTCATTGGTTCGTACTACATTAATGCTTCAGCAACTCCCAGCTATTACGCTGTCGTAGATGGCGGGAGTTCCGGTTCGAGAATGCTTTTGTATAAATACCAATGCTATAGTGGCAAAGTTAAAGTTGAAGAGCTTACACTTGAAAAAAATAAGGTAGCACCCGGCATCTCAAGCATAGTAGACAGTCCAAATGAAGTCGGTGAATATATCCAACCCTTGATCGATAGTGTTAAAAGAGTTTTAACTGCACAAGGGATAACAGAGAAAGATATAAATTTTTACTTTTTGGCTACAGCAGGAATGAGGGTAGTTTCACCCGTTCTTCAAAAAGAGGTTTACACTCAACTGAATAAATACATTAATGATAAAACAAAGTTTAATATTGGTGTAATTAGAACAATTCCAGGGAAATACGAAGGGGCTTTTGACTGGATAGCTTATAATTATCTTGCTGGCAAATTATTTACTGACGATACTATGGGGGTCTTAGATATGGGAGGAGCCTCCGTTGAGATTGCCTTTGCCACAGATAAATCAATCTTTAACCCTGACGACAAAGTTTCTTTTATGATAGACTCGAAAAAATTTACTTTATATTCACATAGCTATCTGGGTCTTGGACAAGATCTTGCACGCTCTCAATATACAAATGAACCCAGCTGTTTTCCCAAAGGATACCCATTACCTGATCAGGAAAAAGGAACTGGAGAGTTCAATGTAAGTTTAATCAAATTAGAAAAGCTCATAAACGTTGTTCACAATGTAAATAAACCTTCAACAATAATTCCGAATATTGACAAATTTGTGGGTTTTTCAGGTTTTTATTATACTTCAAACTCAAAAGTTTTCGGTTTAGGAAAAAGTTTTTCAATAAAGGCTCTGAAAGACAAAGGTAAAGAATTTGTACAGCACCCATGGGCTGATTCCAAAAAAGAATACGGCAGCGATCCATATCTTTACATGTACAGTTTTAGTTCGGCTTTTATGTCTGTCCTTTTGGAAAAAGGCTTCGGGTTTAATGAAAACACCAAGCTTAATGTTATCAATAAGATTAACGGTACAAGCGTAACCTGGACCTTAGGTGCGGCAGTTTACTACGCAGAAGGAAATGCTGAAGCTGTAAAGGATAAAAATTCTGAATCAATACAAAAACAAAAAGCCGCTTAAACCCACAATGCCCCTTTAATTCATATTGTTCTAAAATGCTGAACTATTCATCTTTTTTTTGAAAAGAACAGCCTTCAATGTTTTTGGCATAAATTTGCATTGCATGGATTACAAAGACCGCTGATATTATACCGATAAATGCTCCGGCAAGAATATCACTTGGAAAGTGAAAGTTACAGCCAAGTAAACCAAGAATAACAATGGAGCACCAGAAAATAGCAAACGGCCGCCATCTTGGGTACATAATCCATAAAACTGTCATTACAGCAAAAATTACGGTCGTATGGCCTGAAGGGAATGAAGCGTGTTCCAAATCTCCATGGAAAAAGTCAAATCCATATGTTTTATTCTTTATCAGAGAAAGGTTGCCGTGAGTAAAAGTTTCTGTCCAGTACCGTCCAAAAACGATTTTTAATAAATTTGTTAACTTGCTTGAAAAAAACTGGGAAATTAACGCTGTAAACAAAAATTGTTCAAAGTAGAAAAAACGTTTAATAATAATCATTATTAGAAGGTAAAGGTAAATATACGGAGCAGCTGAAACAAGAATATTGACTGAATACTGCATCTCGAAAAATATATTATAAAGATAGGAATGTCTAACTTTATTAAAATAAAAAGAAGAGTCTTTACCAACGAAGAAATAAAGTATAAAAATAAAAACAACAGTAACTAGGCCATATAGTAAATGGCCTTTATGAAGGACGACTTTTTTATGCTTTCTTTCCATGGTAGTTAATTTCTACAGTTTTCCCTTCAACATTCTTTCGATAGGTTTTCTAGCTTTTTCAATAATATCAGCATCAAGTTCTACCTTATACTGCATTTTTTCTAAAGATTCAAGAATATCTTCAAGGTTGAACATTTTCATATTCATGCAAACGGCCTGTGCCGAAATTGGAATAAACATTTTCTCTGGATTTTCTTTTTGCAGACGGTGAATTATTCCCATTTCTGTACCGACAATGATCTGTTCAGCATCAGTTTCTTTCGCGAATGAAAGCATACCGCCGGTACTTAAAGACTCATCAGCCATCGCAACAACCTCAGGTGTACATTCAGGGTGAACCATTACAATCGCATCAGGAAATTCTTTTCTTCTACGATCAATCATTTCCGGTTGAATTCTCATATGTGTTGGGCAGAATCCATCCCATAGAATCATATCTCTACCCAATTTATTTGCCATATTAGCACCTAGGTTTTTATCAGGAAGAAAAATTATCTGTTTATCTTTAGGCAGTTCACTAATAACTTTCTCAGCATTTCCTGATGTGCAGCATATATCCACTTCAGTTTTAACCTCAGCAGTACTGTTAACATAGCAGACCGTAATTGCCCCGGGATACTGCTTTTTAAACTCCCGCAATGATGCTGCATCGGCCATATCAGCCATAGGACACCCTGATTCAGGGACAGGATGCAGAACAATTTTTTCGGGGGAAAGTATTTTAGCAGTTTCAGCCATAAATTTAACACCAGCAAACACAATGACGTCTTCTTTAACATTTGCAGCTTTAAAGCTTAATTCTAGAGAATCACCACAGAAGTCAGCAATATCCTGTACTTCGCCTAATACATAGTTATGGGCCAAAATTATAGCATTTTTCTCTTTTTTAAGTTTTAAAATCTTATTTATCATATCTTTTTGATAATCGATAGCCATATGCCTAGCTCCTGTAATAAATTGAAGAGTAAAGAAATTTGATATTTAAATTGCTGATAGACAACAAAATCATTGTAACCAAAATAAGAAAATTATACACGTTATAATTTCTTATTAATTTAATTTAACCAATTTTATGGCAATGTTCAAGGTAAATGGATATACTTTTTATATTTCAGTATCAATTTATCTAAAAACACACTGGATATTTATTCAATTAATAAGAGAACAGGAATACTCAATATCAATAAGAGGAAAAAATGCAGAAACATATAATTAACTGTTTAATAGCCGGTATCGTTGCGATGCTCCCAATTTTAGGTTTTATACTTTTTGTAGGATTTATGGAAAATCAAATTGCATCCGCCGGTCTTCGAGAAATGAAATTTTATTTCCCCGGAATGGGACTCGTCGTATGTATAATAATAGCCTATCTATTCGGATTGGTCGTTACAACATTAATAG
>CAZGAI010000269.1:0-5723 GCA_964523175.1 uncultured Victivallales bacterium
TTGCTTTGTGCTATTCTGTTAAATTTTACCAGGGGTGTATTTCCAATAGTATCGCTAATACTGTTATAAATCTTCATATTACGTATTCCTGTATATTTGATTCATTCATATTATCTACAATTATTTGTAATGTTATTTGCTTTGCTTCATTTTTTAGAGTATCGGACAAATGTTTCCATATATATTTTGTTGGGCATCGCGGGAACATCTCACAGTTAGATGAGCTTTCCAAACAGTCAGATAATTCAATTTTTCCTTCAAAAATTTCAATAATATCAAGCACCGAAATTTCTTCGGGTGATCTGTTTAGTACATATCCACCGTTGCAACCTCTAACTGTTCTTACTAATCCTACAGATTTCAATGTGATCATAATCTGTTCCAGATATGGTTCTGAAATATTCTGCTTAGCAGAAATATCTTTACCTTTTACAGGAGCTTTATTAAACCTCGAAGCCAATTGAACCAGAATTCTAAGGCTATATCTTGTTTTAGTTGTAAGTTTCATTATACTCTTTCCTTAAATATTATGAATATATTATTTCTTTTTATTGCAGTTAACAATACAATCATAAAAGTGTTTATCTAGTTGGTAGAGTATATTTAAATCGAAATTTCTTTTGTTTTAAACAATTTTTTCTCAATATATTTCGAAGGTTCATCTGCCATAGACGTTCATGGAAGTAATAGAGCATTATTTTTGCGATTACCTCTATTCCTCCTATCTCCAGAGCAAAGTCTAACTTTCCAGTTATTAGATATGCAATACTGATTGTCGTGAATGTTGCAATAATACGCCAACTTACTCCTTTCAGAATACTCCTTGTATGAGATTCCTTAGCTGCTAATCTTTTTGTTTCCATATGGCTTTGCCCCTTCAATTATATATATATTTACTTTTAAGGCGTTGATAATCAATAAATTAATATTTTCTGTCATCAGAACAATATAATAAAAAAAGATTTACCACCAGTGCATGTATTAAATGCAGTATTCGGGGATAATGCTCTCTTTGTTTAATCTTTTCATTATTGTATTTACAATTTCATCAGTATTATCAATTTTTTCGAAAAGAAGATCAGCATTTTCTGCATCTGGACTATTATTGCCGATGTTTATAGTGACAATGTCATTTGGAAAATTTAATTTTTCTAGTTTCTCCTGTTCAAATTTATCAAGATTTTCAATGGCAGTGATGAAAATAAGCCCGGCTCCGGTCATGATCCTGGCTAATTCTCCCATTCTTCTTATATGCTCTTCGCGACTTTGATAATTGTAATTTAAATCTGCATCAAGTCCTTTGTATACGTTTGAAATACCCATATAATATGAGTTTAAAGACATGTTGAATAAGGAGGATTCCAGTTTTTTTGCGAGGTCATTTTTCTCTTCGCTATTATCGCCGGTAAAGACAATAAATTTTCCTTTATGATGATTTCTTGCAGTTCTTGCTTTCTCTGAAATTAAACCGGTTTCCCAAGAATATTCACGATTATTAATGTGTTGCTGGAAGACGGTATTACTGCCTTTTTCTTTTTCGATAATAATGCCTCCGCCCACAATTTCAAAATTATCTACAATCACAAATCGTCCTGTTCCTTCAAATTCACGGACAGGGTCAAATGCAATTGGTTTAGAGGTTTCAATTATACATTCACCAACATCATGCCTATCAAACTGCTGTTTATTATTTTCAGAACTGAGTTCGGACGCATCCAGCACATTTATTATTTCAGCTAATTCAGCCGAAACTCTTGTTGAAGCAAGTTTAAGCTTGTAGTTTTTTCCTTTGACCATAGGCGATTTGCCCAGCCAGAATAAATTTACGGTAAACCTGGATGAGATTTGAGGAAGAGTTTCTCCTTTTCTGCACATAATCTCGCCGGGTTTTATATAAATCTGTTTTGTGAGTGTAACTGCGCTTGCGAAGGGGACCTTAGCTTCTGTAAGATGCTGTACATTGAATCCTTCAATACTTTTTATTGTTGATTCTTTTTCAGAAGGTAGAAATACGACTTTGTCTCCTGGTCTAACTGAACCGGACTCTACCGTTCCGGCAACAATGCGCCGGTCATCGTTGTCCTCAGAAAACTTATAAATATCCTGTACAGGCATCCGGAATGCTTTTTGGATTGGGTGTTCAGGTTTAGTAAAATCATTTAATTGATTCAGGACGGTAGGTCCTGTAAACCATTTCATTTTTTTGCTGCTGACAGTTATGTTTTCGCCGTCAATTCCGCTGACGGGAATAAAGTTCAATGCAGATATACCAATTGAACTCAGAAATTGAGTATAGTCTTTAACAATATTATTATAAACCTTAATATCATAATTAACTAAATCTATCTTATTAATTAAAACAGCAATCTGTTTTACTCCAAGCATTGAAAGCATATATCCGTGTCTTTTTGAATTTTCCTGAATACCTTCCTTTGCATCAATTACAAGTAAAGCTGTATCAGCTTTAGCAGCGCCTGTACACATATTTTTTAAGAACTCAATATGTCCCGGCGCATCGATAATTATATAGTTACGTTTTTCTGTTTTAAAAAAACATCTTGCCATATCAATAGTAATGCCCTGGCTTTGTTCATTCTTTAAAGCGTCAAGTAGAAAAGCATATTCAAATGGTTTAGCATTTTTCCTGCAGGATTCTTTAATTGCTTCCAATTTTCCTTCAGGCAGCGACCCGGTATCAGCTAACAATCGTCCCAGAATAGTGCTTTTTCCATGATCAACATGTCCGACGATTACTACTTTTAAATGTTCTTTATTTTCACTCATTATTAAAAATTCCTATTTCATATCAGCAATCTAAGTTCTTATATCTCTCGATTTTGACTACATGGTAGTGCAAGGTTAAGGCAGGCACAGGGGCCTGCCCCTACTCTTACATATATCCATCTCTTCTAAGAGTCTCAAGTCCTCCACCATCGTCTTTATCCTGTGCACGCCCGGAGCGTTCTGCAATATTTGCAAATTTACCGCCTTTGAGTTCGGCTATGATGTCAACAATATTTTTAGCATTGGAGTCGACGGGTTGGGTACATGGGAAACACCCCAGCGACCTGTATCTTTTATTCTTGCCGTTATCAAAGTATAAAGATGTTATCGGAATATTTTCCTTATGGATATATTCCCATATATCAAGTTCAGTCCAGTCAAGTAATGGGTGTATACGTAAATGTGTTCCCGGAGCGAAGTCTGTATTATACTGATTCCAAAGCTCCGGTGGCTGATCATCCACATCCCAGTCATTACTTTTATTTCTTGGAGAAAAACAACGTTCTTTAGATCTGCTGCCCTCTTCATCAGCTCTAACGCCTACAATAACTCCGGTATATGCATCATTATTTGCATCAGCTTCATATTTGCCGTTTTGGTGATTTAATCTATAGCGTGGCCATTCACCGGAAAGTGTATGTTTGAGTGCCTCACTTTTAAGATTTCTACAACAGGTTAATCTATCAGTATTACCATCTGGATAGGTTTGTTTTTCTTTCAGCATTTTTTTATTCTGACCAATAATGAGGTTTAATTTCCATTCCATCGCGATTTCGTCTCTGTAACGGATCATTTCAGGTATTTTATAATTTGTATCGATATGCATCAGAGGAAATGGTACATGGCCGAGAAATGCTTTCCGTGCCAGCCATAACAGTACGGTACTGTCTTTTCCTATTGACCATAGCATTACCAGATTTTTAAAATCTTTGTATGATTCTCGTAATATGTATATACTATTGGACTCTATTTCTTCTAAATGTGTCATTTTTTTTAAACTCCAAGATTTGGTGATTTAGAGATTTATTATTTTAACTCTTAGTCTTGATCGTAATCCTAGTAGTTGTCGATAACGATCAAGACTAAGGCAACGATTAAGAAATCAGAATTTTCTATATGTATTGTTCAGTACGCAAAGTTCAGCTTTCAATGCTCAATATGAAGTCCGCATTCTCTATGTTCCGGTTTTTCCCACCACCATCGTCCTGAGCGGGGATGATCTCCCTCTTTTACCCGACGTGTACAACAGGCGCAGCCTACACTTGGATAGCCCCGATCGTGAAGAGAGTTATATGGCACATTATTTTGTTTGATATAATCCCATATTTGACTTTCTGTCCAGTTAATCAGTGGATTTATTTTTACTAGGTTTCTTTCGTTATCCAGTTCAATTACTTTCATATTATCTCTTGTCTCAGACTGTTCTTTTCTAAGGCCCGTTACCCAGCATTCAATTCCTTTCAATGCTCGCTCTAATGGTTTCAGTTTTCTGATATAACAGCATTCTTTCCTCAATTCTATATTTTCATAAAAAAGGTTAATTCCAGACTTTGAAACCATTTTTTCAACATCTGCTGCATTAGGAAAATATATTTTTATTTTTGTTCCGTAATGTTTTTCTGTCTTTGAAATCAAATCATAGGTTTCATTAAATAGTCTGCCGGTATCCAAACTAAAAATCTGAATATCAATAGAATTTTGTATTATCATATCCAGAAGAACCTGACATTCAGGACCAAAAGCTGATGAGAGTGCGATCTTCCCCTTATTCTCCCTCGCTGCCCATTTTAAAACTTCTACTGTAGAATAATCGCTCAAAAAATTAGTATTATTAAAATTCTTTTCAGATTTAGCTATCATTTTATCCCTTATTAATATTATATTTAACTAATAGTATATAAGCTATATATTAATAGTAAAGATTAAAAACAAAAAAAAGTAAATCTTTTTATTTAAGGCAACTTATATTTCAAGTGTACAAGAATTTGCTTTTTTAGTTGTTGATAGTCAATAAGAATTGGATGTTTTATATGAATGTAAAAAATGCAAATGTTTATAAATAGATATTTTCAGATAACTGGGAGGGCTTCAAAAAAGATAATCCATGGTATGATACAGATCATTGCAATGAATTAGTTTCTAAAATGCTTTCCTGCGGCGATCCAAAACATATTGGTTTTGCCGAATATCAATGTTTTGAATGTGGTCGAGGCAACAGAGTTGTTTCAATGAGCTGTAAAAGTTATTTGTGCCTAAGTTGCGGTAAAGTTCATACAGATAACTGGGTTTGCCAGGTTAGCAAAGCGTTTTTGGAAGGCATGACTTACAGGCACATAGTATTAACAATGCCGTCTTTGCTGTGGAGTCTGTTTTCGATCTATGGGTATCTTTAACTTTCTACCTAAATGCGGTGCAGAATGCCTGAAGGAATTTTTCAGCGAGGTGGCAGGAAGAGAAATAGAGGGAGGATTTATAATAATTCTTCAGACTCACGGTAGAAGCGGAACATATAATGTTCATCTTCATATCATAGCCACAGGAGGAGGAATAGATAATAACAGTAATTGGTTTGAAATCAAGTATTACCCATATAAGCTGCTGTCAAAAAAATGGCAGAAGTATCTGCTGAATATGATAGAAGAGCAATGTGGAAGTTCTGCCGGTGACTATGTTTACACATGTCGCAGTAGATATACACAGGGTTTTGTTATATATGTAGATACAAAGAATACTCTGGCAAACTGCGGTGAGATACTGGCAACATATCTGGCTAAATATGTAGTTACTCCTCCGATATCAGTGCGTAGAATAAAAGATTACGATGGATATAATGTGAGCTATGCTTATAAGTCTCATAAAACAGAAAAAACAGAGAAAGAAACAATTGGAGTTTATGAGTTTATAGAACGGATGGTTCAACATATAGTGGCAAAGGGATT
>CAZGAI010000270.1:0-5723 GCA_964523175.1 uncultured Victivallales bacterium
TTCTAAATTCTAAATTCTAAATTCTAAATTCTAAATTCTAAATTCTAAATTAATTTAATCTTTCAAAAACAGTTTTCATCCATTCATCAGGAAGTTCGTTTATGGTCGTTAAAATACTCTTTTTCCATAATTTAACATATTTATTAAGATCATCTCTTTTAAAGCGATGTGATACTATCTTATATGAGTCTTTTTTATATAGGACAACATCAAGAGGGTAGTTAACATCTGTGGCGCTCAGCTTTGTAGCGTTGAATGCTAAAAAGCCGACCTTTAGAGCAAATTCCATGGAGGATTCATATCGAAGAGACATATTCAGCGTAGGTTTTCCAAAGCCGCTGTTTCCAATTATAGCATAAGGAGAGCTGTTTCCCACTTCTATCCAGTTTCCTTCAGGGTACAGAAGATAAAGTTTATGCTCAGTATCGTCTTCTAACTGTCCGGCTACAAGTGTATGAATATTAAAGGCTAGATTGCTTTCTTTCAGATACATTTTATCTTCATGTGCAACTCTTCTGAGCTGCTTGGCAAATGCGTTTACAGCTTTATATAATTTATTGTAATTAGATGTTTCCTCATCAATTACTTCCTGAAAATATGTTACAGCTTTGTCTCTTAGAGAGCGCAGGCCGGAACTCATTATATAAAATGTATGGTGTCCGGTGGTAACAGGTATGATCACTTTCGTTGCCGTGGAGCAGGAAGTTCCGCTTGTAATCATTGTATCGGCCAATCCTACCAGGCCGTCTTTAACTTTCATTGTCAGGCAGAAAGTCATTTTTATCTCCTAGTGAAGTGTAAAGCAGGAATTAATTGCTTTATCAATTTTTATTAGTTTCTTTTCAGTTTTTACTATATACTCGTGAAGTCCTGCACTAATTATATCATCAATATCAGTATAATCTAAGCCGGAACGCAGTTTACCCAGGAGCTTTTCTGATTTTGATTTAAACGTACCGGTTTCAGTTCCATTAATTTTATGGACAGCTGCTTCTGCTTTAATCATACAGTAATGAATTGAGCGAGGAAATCGTCTACTAAGAATAAGGAATTGTATAATGTTAGGGATATTAAGTGTATTATGTTTTTGCTTATACATTTCATAAGCTCCCGCAGATTTTAACAGTGCGGACCATTGTAACATGTCCATAGGAGAGCCTATGTGAGATGTAGAAGGCAGAAGAAAGTAATATTTCATGTCCAGAATTCTAGCTGTTTTATCTGCTCTTTCGAGGCATTTACCCAAAAAACCGAAATACCAGCCTTCTGTATGGG
Organism: uncultured Victivallales bacterium; assembly: GCA_964523175.1. Lineage (GTDB taxonomy): Bacteria > Verrucomicrobiota > Lentisphaeria > Victivallales > GWF2-38-69. The sequence goes on from CAZGAI010000270.1 coordinate 1,276, forward strand.
TTAGCGTTGCTTCAGTTGTGCCCCAGTATGTATGACAACCCCTGATGACATCTGTCAGAAAATCCTCAAGATTAATGCCTGCCCAATGGTTCTGGTCTACAGTCTGCTTAATAGATAAATACATTTCATTTATCTGCATCCACATTTCATGAGAGATAACTTCTCTTACAGTTCTTGCACTTTCTCTTGCGTTGGCTATGCAGGAAATAATAGAATTCGGATTGAGCTGATCTGCTGCCAGGAAGTTAACTACATTTGTTCTGGTATAATTATCCATGTATTTAGACTGAAAGAGTGAATTATCCCCAGTTGTCATAATAAGCGGCTGCCATTGTCCGTGTATCCCTTTTGGCAGGTCTAAAATCATATTATGGTTAACCTGGATGAGACGGGCGTAGTTTTCAGCTCGTTCGATGTATCTGTTAATCCAGTATATTGAATTTGCTACTCTGCTTAACATTATTAATTCTCCTCATTTTTAGACTGATCTGCTTCCTGCAGAACCCATGTATCTTTACTTCCGCCACCTTGCGATGAATTAACGACAAGTGATCCTTTTCGCAGGGCTACACGAGTTAATCCTCCAGGTATTACAGTCGTTTCTTTGCCGGATAGAATAAAAGGCCTCAGGTCAACATGTCGTCCTTCCAGATGATTATCTATGAGCGTTGGAACTTTTGATAGAGACATAATTGGCTGAGCAATATACCCTCTTGGATATTCATTGATTTTGTCAATAAATTCCTGCTGTTCGGCTTTAGTTGAATCGGAACCTATAAGCATTCCATATCCTCCAGACTGATTAGCTGCTTTTACTACCATTTTGCTGATATTTTCGCATACATGTTTTCTTTGTTTGTCATCAGAGCATAAATAGGTAGGCACATTCGGAATTATCGCGTCCTCGTCAAGGTAGTATTTTATCATATCCGGGACATAGCTGCATATAACTTTATCATCTGCCACGCCTCCGCCGGGTGCGTTAGCTATCGCAACATTTTTATTTTTAAATACTTCAAAAATACCCGGAACCCCGAGCATGGAGTCTGGATTGAATGCTTTGGGGTCGAGGAAGATATCATCAATTCTACGGTAAATTACATCTACTTTTTTAAGACCTTTTGTAGTACGCATCTGAACGTAGCCGTTTTTTACTATAAGGTCCTGGCCTTCTACTAATTCTATACCCATTTGACGTGCCAGGAATGAATGTTCAAAATAGGCTGAATTGTAAATTCCGGGAGTGAGAAGAACAACTAAAGGGTCTTCTTTGGGTGAAACAAACTGAAGTGTTTCTAAAAGCTTTGCAGGATAGTCATTTACAGGCTTTACTCCGATTCGTTCAAATAAGGCTGAATAGGTTCTTTTCATAATATCCCTGTTTTCAAGAACATAGGATACACCTGAGGGTACTCTGAGATTATCTTCGAGTATATAGAATCGGCCGTCGGAATGCTTAATTAAATCAATACCTCCGATATGGCACCAAATGCCTCCGACTGGAGTAATGCCTTCACACTGTTTCAGATAATCTTTACTTGAAAGTACTATTTCGCCTGGAATAACTTTATCTTTTATGATTTTTTTATCGTTATAGATATCGTTTATAAAGAGATTAAGAGCCCGCATGCGCTGCTGAAGGCCTTTTTCAACAGGATTCCATTCTTCTGCAGTAATAACTCTTGGTATAATATCGAAAGGAAATATTTTTTCAACACCTTCTCCGTCCCCATAGACATTGAATGTAATTCCCATTGTCATAAAAGCTTTTTCTGCAGCATGTTGTTTCTGCTGAATTTCCTGTGTGGAAAGCTGTTCGAACTGTTTATAAACTGACTCGTAAGCAGGGCGGATACTGCCATCATGAGCCACCATTTCATCATAAAAACCTTTAGTCTGATATCCTTCAAAATTCATGATATTCTCTGTTGTTATTAGTTTATATCTATGTAATAAAATCATATCAAAGTGAAATATGCAGCGATTACAACGGTTAACTGCATTTCACATCTTCTCTTAATTTGAAAAATCTAGAAAAGTCTATAGATTCTTTTGTGCGGAAGAATTTCCGGCAAAGGAATCTAGCTCAATTAAACTTGACTTAGAGTAACTATAATATATATAATAATATAAAATGATATAATTATCGACCTAAAGGCTTAAAATATATTAAGTTTTCACCTAACTATGTGAATATTTCAGTAGTTATTACAGCCTATTAGAAAAATATAGCTGTGCCGCTGTCTATCTGGGCAATGGTATTTGTTAAAACATATCCCGGTGCTATTCTTACTGTAGTAGTGTACTATATTGTACAGCTATTCTTTGACTGCTGTATATTAGCCTTGCTGGATTTGAGAAAGAAATAATGTTTATATATTTTTTAAAAAGATTATTGCTGGCAATTTTTACATTATTTGTGATTATGGTAATCAGTTATGCCCTGCTTAGACTGTCTCCTGGAGATCCTTCCAAAAGTTCATTTTTAGGGGAAAACAGTGCCATGACAGAAGGCTTTTCTACAGAAAAAAGTGATTTGATGAAAAATAACAGTGTTCGCGAACGCCTGCATCTGGATGAACCAATGTATGTTGGTTTTTTTTTATGGTTAAAAGGGGTCTTGTTTAGGGGTGATTTTGGTGTTTCAGTAGCTGTAGATAAAGGTAGATCTGTTGTCCCTTTAATAATGGAGCGTCTGCCTGTTACTTTAACGATAAATTTTTGGGCAGTGCTTATAACTTATATCCTGGCGATACCGATTGGAATATATTCGGCAGTTTCCAGTAATTCTAAAGTTGATTCATTTGTTACGGTAATATTATTCCTTCTATATTCACTTCCTGTTTTTTGGGTGGCCCTACTCCTGCAGGTAACGCTGTGTGATGGAGGTATAATTTCTGTTTTCCCCCTTAAAGGCATTAGTGTAGGAGATATTGGAGGTTTAAGTACGTGGTCTATCTTATTGAAATCTGCTATGCATTATGTATTGCCTGTAGTATGCCTGTCATATGCAGGAATTGCGGGGTTGTCACGATTTGCCAGATCAAGTATGATGGAGGTAGTTAGAAAAGATTATATTAGAACTGCTAGAGCAAAAGGTCTCCCTGAATATGTTGTAATATGTAAACATGCTTTGCGAAATGCGGTTATTATTCTTATTACTTTGTTCGCAGGTTTAATTCCGGGCCTGATAGCGGGGAGTATTATAATAGAGTATGTATTCAGCATTCCGGGAATGGGTGATTTATCTATGCTGGCCTTGAGCAGCAGAGATATACCTCTGCTCATGGCATTGTTCTGTTTTGCGGGAGTTTTAACCTTAATAGGTATTTTTGTGGCGGATATAATGTATGTACTGGTTGATCCGAGGATATCCTTTGATAGAAAAAGATAGAAGGTCATAGGTCAGCCTGTCCGCCGAAGCTCAAAGAGCGAAGGAGGAAGGTCAGAGGGATTGCGGCATATAAGGTGGTTATAATTAAATTAGTAGGTAGAAAATGCTTAAAATCTTAGCTATAATCGGGAGTCCGCGGAAAAAGGAGTTTAAAACTTCCGAGATAATGGAATATATTTTTGATATGATGAAGAAAAAAGTTGATGGTCTTCAGAAGCATATGCCCGTTGCATATAATCACTGGATTGAATCCGGTATGACAGACTGTAAATCTTTTGCAGAACTTTATAAAAGCAAAAGATTATGAATTAATCAGCTCTGAAATTTATTAACCTTGCAAACTATTTGCAATATCATTAACTTTTACCGATAGGCTTTTTATTGCAAGAATTGATGACTGCTATTTTAAGGCTGTTAACTGTCTTAATTAATTTCTCTATATCTATTCTTTCAACCTTAAAAAGGGTGGTTATATTTTCAAATTTCTGTAAAATTTTTAATTCCTTTGTGAATAAAGCTAATGACTTGTCGAACTCAGAGCATTTTTTTAGAATAGCTAATAAATCAGTTCCAATTTTATCAAGTTCATCATATTTAAAACCATTATAAAGGAGCAATGCTTTTAAATATATTTCTGCCGTATAATATAAATGTGATCCGCTGATTATATAATTATTTGTTAATGAGTCAAGGAGTATTACCCCAGATGCAAAGTGCATATCAGCTCTTTTAATACATCTTTTGTATAATTCAATATTATTCATGATTATTTTATTCCTGTATTAGTCTTCGTTGTAACTTTCTGTATTGAAAAAGCAAGGTAATCTTCTGGTTCTACTGAAAGACTCATTATTATTTGGCCTATACATAAAAAATAGAACTTTTTAAGTTTGATAAATTCTTCTAAAATTATCTCAAGAGGAAAAATCGATATTTACTAATAAAAGTTTATTACTTTTTAGCAATTAATACAAATATCATTTTTTGTTTATTACAAAAAATCGATATTTTTTATATATAAAGTTAGATTTATTCAAAAATGTTTATATAATAT
>CAZGAI010000271.1:0-5707 GCA_964523175.1 uncultured Victivallales bacterium
TATCAATATTAATTTGAGCCTTTCTTACATTAAAAATACGAGAAAAGCCAGCACTTAAAAGACTCCATGATGCAGTAATTCCATAACTCATTGTTTCGCCTCCATAGCGACTCCAGTCATCAGCAGCAATTGCATAAGAAGCATTAGCACTTATTTTAGGAGCGAAAGCACCCCAGGCAGAATAAAGTTGATATTTCTTTTGCTGAAGCTCAGAACGAGTCTCTTTAAGATCAGGTCGCTGGTCAATCGCTAAATCAAGATAATACTCGACTCCCAAAAGTACATATTCCCTTTTGAGTTTTTCAACAAGGTCATTAAGCGATTCTAATTGAATATTATCAGGAAGCTCAGCTGTTGTTAATCCCATTAAAGCTGCAAGCGTATATCCATTTGTCTTGTAACTCAACTTCTTTTTTAAAATATTTATCTCAATTTGCTTTACTTTAAATTCAAAATTAAGAACTTTGTCATAAGTAACCACATTATTCTTGAACTTAAACTTCTCATCACTTAACATCTTTCTCTGATAAGCTAAATTTTCTTCTTCAACAGCAATCGATGCTTTCAGCGCTACGAGTTCATAGTAATTATCTATAAGTTGATTTACAAGCGTCAGCCGCGCAAACTGTACATCATGCTCTCTTCTTTGAACATTCGCATAATCGGCTAATAAACCCATTTCTCTTCGAAATCCATCAAATAACAACATATTAACACTGCCTCCTACTCCCGCCGCTCTCGACCAATCCTTTGGAGCCCATCTTCGATCGTCTGAGGATCTACTCTGACCTGAAGTAAGGCCGCCTGTCATTCCAAGACCGACATTAGGTAAATAGCCAAATACAGCCTTATAGAACGTATCATATGCTGTTTTAAGATTTAATTTTGTCGTTTCATATGTTGGACTGTTTGCAACGCCAACACTTATTGCATCTTCCAATGTAAAAACCTGATCTTCTATAGACGGCAAGGTTCGCTGCTCACTACTTGTCAATGTACTGTATGTATCTGAGTGTAAAATACTTGGTGGCGGCGGGTCGCTTAAAACACAGCCCGCTGAAGCAGCAAGGGCCGACAATAACAACACTTTTAATAATTTTTCAACTAGTATCATTTTAATTCTTTATAATGTAAAAAAATAACTACATCGAATTCAACATTTTCAATTTCATCAGGGTTCCTATATCTCCCCCCATTCCTTTATTATTCAGATTAAACATATCCTTATCATCACCGCTGGAAAATTCAGAAGCATCAATTGTTCTAAAATCAGTGGCATGTATATTTTCCATAAATAAAGGTGCTTCTTTTGTTTCAATAACTTTTACTTTTCTACCGTCATAAAGTAATGAAAACAAATTATTATCATCAAGTATTATAGCCCTTTCGCCAGGCCTTATTTCAGGTCCGGAGATTAGGCAGTATTTATCATAAAAGCCGATAACATTTACTTTTTTAAGTTTTGCTACACCGTTTTGAACAAGATAAACAAAGTTCTCACCAGCATCTTGATGTACGATTGCATCAAGCTGCACGTATATTCCAGGTCTTGTCAATTTGGGAATTTTAACTTTAACATTCTGGCCTGGATAAAACATCCAAAAGAAACTCATCCTGACAACTTCATCGCCATCTTTAAGCCCATGTTGTGCACTTCCAATAACAATATCTCCGCTATGCAAATTTCCTACAGATTCAACCCATGTTACTTTTTGAGTATCTTCGACCCCATAGCATAAATTTGTAGAGAAACCCCGAAGCTTAACTGCTACTTTTTCTATTTGAAAAAACCTGGGAATTTTTTCTATTTTCCCATGTGAACTAATGTTTTTAACTTTATACACAAAATGTCCAGCGTTATCATTCCTTATGGATTTCTGTGGAACAACTAAAACGGGAGTTCTTTTATTATGATATTCTTTCAAGGATGAATAAAAGGATTCTATATTGGGATTCATGTAGTCCTTGACAGGGTATATACTAAAAACTTTTGCTAATTTTTTTTGTTTACTTGTCAGTTTTTCAGATACGACTACTTTATTAGGTACATTCACATACAAGTAAGATAAATCATCCTCTTTAATATTAATCATTACACTAATTGGTTTATTTATTCCCACAGGATAGACTAAAGCAGTTTCTTTTTTATGCTTTAACTCCAATAAATCAATAGGGCATTTAACCTTGACGACAATAGGATCCATCTGAAGTATTTTTACAGCAGAATCTCCTTTGCTGACAATATCACCTGGTGAAACCAAAACTTCTGATACCATCCCCGAGCCAGTTGAATAAATATTTGGATCTTTATTGGCGAAAATTAGCTGATCAGTCTCAAATGCACTTGTCTTATAGTCTAATAGACTTGAAAACAGTGAAATCTTTGCAGTCTCCAACTCAAAAGGAGTAATAATATTTTTTGAAGCCAGATTCTCCTGTGCTTTAGTCATTTTTTTTACATATGCATATCCCATTTCTGTCAGTTTCAATCTGGACTCGGCAGCTTCTGCATCCCTTTTTAATCTATTTTCATCCAGCAGTGCTATTGCAGAACCTTTTCTAATAATATTTCCATTATTATCAATTATACGACTGAACACATAATCACCAACACATGCAACATACTTCAAAAGCCCGTCTTTTGTAAACGAAATTTTGTAGTCAGCTACAACTTCAACTTTACCTTTAAAAATTAAACCTTTTGGTTTAATTATTCTTAATTCTACCGCAGAAACATTGACCACTCCCTGATTAACCCGTCCATCGCTTTCAGCTGATAAATCTTTAGAATCAGCAAGTAGTGAGCTTAAATTATCCTTAGAGCCAAACAAGCTAAGTAATCCATTATCACCTGTGGCTAATGAAGAAAAACAAAAACTTAATACCATTAAAAATATAAAGGCTGCATGTCTAATCACAGAAATTCCGTTCCTTAGGCTGTAACGTTTAGGTTTAATTTCAAATCAGATAAATCAACGGGATCGAAAAGGAGTTAAAATATAATATAGATTGTTATTAACAAATTCTATAGTATTATAATAGAACTTATTACAACAAAAAACAATATTTTTTGTATATAAATATCAGATAATTTTAAAACTCTGAAAAAATTTGTTTTTAAAAAAACATTATTGTTAATAACTGAAAAAATAATTTAATTAAAATTCTTTCACAGCTATGGAATTACTTTGTAAATCTATTATAATTAAATATACAAATTTTCACCTCATTGTATAATCTAAGTTAAACAAAGATTTAATATGATATATAAGAAAAGATATTTTGTTATATTTATTTTAATATCACTGGCATCTATAGTATCCTATGCCGCAAGCAATAATTTAACAGACTATTCACCGCTTCAAATTTCAATATTACCCAATGTAACAAACTTGCCAAACGTAAAAAATGTAACAGGATTAAAACTAGGACTCCCTTACGCCAACAGTACCAACAACAGTACTTCGTATCAAGTTTACGGGATAGAAGTTGGTGCAATTTCAGAATCTAATTCTATTTATGGCCTTCAAGCGGCCTTCGGGATCATTGGATCCAGAAATATAAATGGCGGACAGATAGCCTGGGCAAACTTTGCAGGAAAAGATACTAACGCATTGCAAATTGCTATGTTCAACCATATTGATAAAAACTTCAACGGCTGCCAGATAGGTCCGGGAAATTTTATACTTGAAGATGGTAGAGCAGCACAAATAGGTATTTTAAATTATCAGGGAGAAGATTCAAACGGCAGTCAGTTAGGTCTTGTTAACAGAGCAGATAGCTTTGGAGGAATTCAAATTGGAATATTAAATCTAAATTACAATATAGACTCACTTGTTTTTCAATTTGGTCTTTTAAACTATGCGGAAAACGGTTTTCTTCCAATATTTCCATTTTTCAATTTCAGTATAAGAAAAATTCCAATTAAAAGTACTGATACTGTTAAGCTCTGAAATACTTAAGATACATAAACAATTCACACAGGAATTATTATGAAAAAAATAAAATTAATATTATCTATTATTTGTTTTCTAACACTGTTTTACCCACATAGTACTACTGCTCAAATAAAACTAGATAAGCTAGCCCCAGAGCTTAAAAAAAAGCTAAAGAGTTATGCTAATGATTTTTCACTGGGTGACGTAAAGAAGCTGAATATAAAAATAGGTTTTATCAAAGAGAAATTAACACCAATGGAATATAAACAATTCGTTAAAGACATGAAGGCTTTAAGTTGGTCTAATAGAATTAAAGAATTGAAAAAGTTAAAAGATATGTCAAAGAACGATATTATGGCAAGAATAATACTAATGCGAGAAGAAAACAGTAAGCAAAAGCAGTAAATATCAAACCATTTACAACATTTAATATTTCAAAATAAAATAGGTTATTTTTTCACGATAAACTACACCAGATTCATTTACTCATTACTCTTTCAATTTCTTTAACGCCTTTCGCTATAGATCTGCCTAATACACGAGAACCTGATTTAGTAACAAGAATATCATCTTCTATTCTAATACCTTCAAAGTCTTTGTATTTCTCAACTTCGCTGTAGTTGATAAAATCTGAAAGCTTGTTCTGGGATTTCCATAGGTCAATTAACTGAGGAATAAAATATATACCCGGCTCAACAGTAACTACAAATCCAGGCTGAAGTTCCCGCGCCATTCTTAAATTAGCCAAACCGAACTGTGAACTTCTCTTAATATTTTCATCATATCCAACATAATTTTCTCCTATCCCTTCCATGTCGTGGACTTCGATTCCAAGCATGTGCCCTAAACCATGCGGAAAAAACAGGGCATGAGCCCCTTCTCTAACTGCGTCTTGAATGCTGCCTTTCATTATGCCAACGTTCATGAGTCCCTCTACAATTACCTCAGCAGTCTTTAAATGTATATCTCTAAATTCTACTCCCGGTTTAATTTCATTAATAGCCAAAAGCTGTGATTTAAGTACAATTTCATAAATACTTTTCTGCCTAGAGGTAAACTTCCCACTCACAGGATAGGTTCGGGTAATATCAGAAGAGTAATATTCAGGTGATTTGGCTCCGGAATCAACCAGCAGCAGGTCATTCTTTTTCAATACATTACCATGATAATGATTGTGTAGTGTTTTACCGTTAGTAGTAAGTATCGTAGGAAAGGCAACATTACTGCCATGTGTCAATATTACACTTTCTATTTTTCCAGTTAATATCTGTTCTGATATTCCAGGATTAATTTCATTCAACAGTAGAGTATACATTTCATGCGAAATATCCAGCGCTTTTTCAATCTCTTCTATCTCAATATCGGTTTTAGCAGACCTCTGCTTTACAACAGCTTTAATTAAGTTTATGGAAGCACATTTATTTATTCTGTCATAAGGAATATCTGTAAGCTTTTCTATTTTTATAAGATTATCTGCCCTTGACGCAGGGAGATAATGAATTCTTCGTCTCTGAGATATTGACTTTTTTATTCTATACTCTAAATGTGATAAATCAGATGTCTTATTAAAACCGCTTTGCATACTTCTCTCTTTAACTAAAGGCTGAGCTCCCATCCAAATCTGATCATCAAAAGTAATATCATCACCATAGAAAATCTCTTCGTCCTCATCAATATCAATTATAGCCGCCAGTCCGGGAAAATTACTTCCAACATAATATAGAAAGTTACTGTCCTGAATAAACGGATAGTTATTGTCAGCATAATCC
>CAZGAI010000272.1:0-5699 GCA_964523175.1 uncultured Victivallales bacterium
TTAACCTATAATATTCATTGATGTTTTTATTCCATCAACTGCGCTGGATATAATACCTCCTGAATAACCGCTCCCTTCTCCAATTAGATATAAATTTTCAAATCCAGTACAAAGGCCATTTTTTTCTCGTATCACCTGTATTGGGGAAGATGTTTTAGTCTCCAGTCCCATTATGTTGCCGGTTTCATAATCGTTTATTTTTCTTGAGAACTCTTTAAGTCCAGCTCTGAGAGCATAACTTATTTCGTGAGGTATCAACTCCCATAAAGGAGCAGGCACCAGCCCCATTGAATAGCTTGACTCAACAGGTTTATATGGTTCTTTTTTATTAATAAAATCCAAGATACTGCAATACGGTGCTTTAAACCCGAAATCTCTGTAAAATTTTCTTTCAATAGATTCAACCCAATCCAACGACTGTAAAGGGCTCATTTCAGAATGTGTCAGTTCATTCAAATTAACGCCGGCCACGCATGCTGCATTGGCAAATCTATCATTTCTATTATATAGGCTCATACCGTTAACAATATTTATATCATTATATGCTGAAGCATTCACGATTACACCACCGGGACACATACAGAAAGTATATACCGGTAGGTTACCGCTTCCTTTTGAAGTAAGGCGGTACTCTGCAGCCATAACGCCAGGTAAGGATTCACGGCCCCACTGTGCTTTATTAATAAGTTTCTGTGGATGTTCCACTCTACAGCCAATAGCGAAGTTTTTCGTCTGAAACTTAACTCCGTTATGCATTAACATTCGATATGTTTCGTATGCAGAATGTCCCGGGGCTATAATAAATTCGTCAGCTGATATTATGTCTTTCCCTGTTATAACTCCGACAACTTTTTCTTTTTTAATAACTAAATCGTTGACTGAAGTTTCAAATAATACCTTTCCGCCAATATCCTGAAATTTTTCTCTCAAGTTTTTGACTATTCTAATCAAATTGTCACTGCCGAGATGTGGATGTGCCATATATTTAATTTCTTCACTAGCGCCAGCCTTAATGTAATTTGATAAAATAAACTCTTTTTCCAGAGAAATATGCTTGGTTCTTGAAGTAAGTTTACCATCAGAAAAAGTACCTGCGCCACCTTCCCCAAAGGCATAATTACAGGTTGGATTAAATATTCCTGTTTTTTCAAAAGCTTTAACTCCAATAGCTCTTTTTATAACATCAGCGCCTCTTTCAATTATAGTAGTGTCAAACCCGGCCTTCTGGAGAACAAATGCGGAAAAGAAACCGGCGGGCCCACTGCCAACCACAACAATTTTTTTATTTCTTTTGCGATAAGGGATATTTAAAGAGGGAGCTGGAGTATACTCTGGACCTTTGATGCCCTTTGATTTAACCAAGACTTTAACCAGCCAATGAATATCATTTTTTTTTCTGGCATCAAGACTTTTTTTACTTATCTGATACTTAATATTCTCAATACCGGTGCAAGAGGGATTCTGATTTTCGAGAACCCGCATTTTAGTACATTTAGCTGCTCTAAAGTTTACATCAGTCTCCTTAGAACTTTCGAAGTTTCTACTAAGTTTCTTTTCTATTTTACTACTAAGTTCCTCTGCAGAGTAATCAGTAGGAAGTTTAAATGATAGCTCTCTATATCCCATTTATATCCCTTGCGGTTTTATTATGTGGTTCAACCTTCGCTAAAACTTCGGCAGACAAATCCGGCTCCGTCAGCTTGCGAGAAAAATGTTTGGTAATCGATATCCACATTGGACTGAACAGGAGAGAAAGCGCTATTACCGTTACGCAATAACTATAACCTGTTTTATCGATAATTCCTGAGCTAAAACCAACACCTACTATGACAAAACCAAATTCACCTACCTGTGATAAAAGAGAGCTACCGTATATAGCTGATTCAAATGATTGTTTTAGAAGACTCAGAGCCAGAGCGTTAATGAACATATTAATTACATATATAATAAGAAGAAGAAATAAAATAGAGAAAAAATGAGACCAGATGAATTTCATGTCTACCATCATGCCTATTGAAATAAAAAATAATGCAATGAATATAATTTTGATTGATGAAAGACTGCTGTGAACCCACTCGGTTTCTTTTGCTGAAGATATAAGCATACCGGCAAGAAAAGCACCCAGTGCAGAAGATAATCCTAATAATGCAGTTATAGTGGATATTCCAAAACAGATAGCCAGTGCCGCAAAGGTTTCCATTTCCCTGTCTTTATTAAACCATTTAATGAAAGGTATTTTTATATTCTCTTTTGTAGTTAAAAAGACACAAAAAATAATCATAGCAATTCCCCCGATTATTTCCAGATAAATTTCAATTGTGTTAGTAGCCCTACCACTTAAAAGTCCCAGAATAATCATCATAGGAACAATTGCAAGGTCTTGAACAACAAGTATTCCTATTACATTCCGACTGACTTCATTATCCATCTCTCCCCAATCCTGAAGAAGTTTCAAAATAACAGCTGTACTGCTTAAACTGATGGTAAAACCCAGCAGAACCACCATCGGAAAAGTCCACTTGGTAAATAGTGATATTAAAAGGATAAAAAGAATACTGATAATCACCTGAAGCAAAGTCGCAATAGCAGGAATTGTTATGTTTTTAATCAGTTTTTTAGGGTTAATTTCCATTCCTATAAAAAAAAGTAGCAGCACCACTCCAATCTCACCCATACTGGTCAAGGCTTCCTGATCACTGATAACTGACAAACCATACGGACCAAGAATAATGCCTACAACTAAATATGCTACGACATAGGGTTGTCGAAATTTTTTCATCAGCAAAGCCATGAAAAGAATACAAAGCATTGTAATGACAAAAATTGGCACATGAGGGATATTTTGCATGGATGTTCTCTTTCTGTAAATTGGTGTGTGAATTATTTTCTCTTATCGTCAGAGCTAATTCTGTTCAATTATTCTAAAGCATCACCCAAATAATTATAATACCGTGCAACAAGTCCATAAATATTACAAATTTAAAATGTAGAAATACTTGATAATTGCTAAAATAATATTAAACACTTGTCACTTTCTTAAGGAAGTAGTGTATAATGTACATACATATTACGGATACTCGGTTTTTTTTGCAGTTATCGATGATGAACCTATTTAAGTAATTATACTTTCGTCGGTAAAGATCTTAACTTTTAGCTTTAAATGCGGCAAAGCGAAGCGATAAGACTCTACCGTTTACGGTATAAGAACTAACAGGATTAAAAATGGATACAGTATTTAAGAAAAATGTTATTTTGATAATGTTTCTGGCATACCTAATTACATTTATTACAGGCGCTGTTACAGTAATTCCGTTTGCCGTGAAATACTCTACTACGATTTCACTTCATTCTACCTCTGAAAATATTGGATATGCATTTTCATTTTTTATGATCGGCTACTTGATAGCTAACTGTTTAAACGGTTATATAGTTAAATTTATAAAACCGAAATATGAATTATTAATCTTAAGCATTATTTACATAATCCTAGTATTGTTAATGCTTTTAGTAACTTCTGCAGCATCACTTCTAGCACCAATTCTGATTATCGGTTTTGTAATGGGAATAATTTATACAATACCAAATTTTCTTGTAGTTAGAACATTTCAGGGAAGAAAAAGAACTACTTATATGAACAGGCTTGACTGCTGTTATAGTTTGGGAGCTTTGGCATACCCACTCATTGCCGGTTTTATGCTTGAATATGGTTACTCCTGGCAGGAAGTTTTTCTATCAGCCATTATAATATTTCTAATTATTATGGTATTAGCATCTCTGGTTGGATTCCCTGATTTAAATACAAAAGATACATGTGAACTTCATGATGAACAGATTGCAAAAGAAAAGTTTTCAAAATGGACACTGAATGTCTACCTTGTGGGATTATTAATGTTTTTCTATGTCTTATCATATATGGGATTCACATACTGGGTGGTCGATTATGTTACAGTAACCTTTCACTTAAATATAATGACAGCAACATTTGGATTAAGTCTATTTTGGATTTTTTATGCAATTGGCGTATTTATTTCAAGTTTTGCTGTAAGGAAAATTCTTCTTTCGAAGTATATGCTTTTTTCAGGAATTATTGCAGTTATAGCATATATTCTAATACTAAATTCATCCCATTATGTTATGTTCTACATTTCTATATCATTACTCGGCTATGGTTGTTCAACTATTTTTTCTTCTTCTATATCATATGGAACTCTCTTATTAAAAAATCCATCACCAAGGCTTGTTGGTTTTTATATAGCAATATCATCTCTAGCTATCATTATTACTGAAGATTTTTCCAGTTACCTTCAATCAATACTTGGGCTTAAAGCTGTTATCTGGGCAAGTGTAGTCTATATGATAATTGCAATGATAATACTCTCTATAATAATGATAAGATGTAAAAATAACATTACGCCCAATGCTAATAAATTAAGCTCTTAAAAGATTCACTCTTTCACAATATTTAATATCTCACTAATAATTACATCAACGTCTTCAATTTTAACATTGGAAAACCAGATTTTCTGTGGATATATCATAATATTTGGTCCTTTATCGCAGACACCTAGACAGAGACTCTGATTCACTCTAACATCATCTATTTCATGGTTTTTTAATCTTTGTTTTATTGCTGAACGTATTTCTCCACTGCCCCCATCTGCGCATGATTTCCCATCACCTTGTCTATCATTTACACAAACAAAAACATGACATTTATAAGGAGTTACCTGTTTATTCATAATATATTTCCTTCACGTATTATTATTAACAAATACTTTCTGAATTTGAAACATCGACTGCATGTCATTAGTAATATCATCTATTCTATGTGAATAGGAATTACCATCGGGAGAGAAATGAATCAGGCCCATTTTAATAGTTTCATCATAATATCCTTCCTTTAAAAGAAGAGCTTTATAAATATTTAGTTGAATAGTATAATGTATAAAACTATTATCTGCCAGATGCAAAAAAGGTTCCATAGCATATTTTTCAAACCTATTACCCTTTTCTATTTTCCTGTTGGTTTTAAAATCGAGAAGATATAACTGATTGGTTGTATTTTCACGTACTAAAAGGTCCACTGTTCCCGAAAGCTTAAGTTCTTCAGAAAATATAATTTTTTCAGCTGCCAGCAAGGTAAATTTAGATAGAAGAAAGTCAAGTTTTTCTTTTGCTGCAGCAAATCTTAATTCTGCTTCTTTGCTAATCGGATCAGGTAACTTCTCATTAAGGAGATATTTTTCACAGAACAGGTGTACATTGGAACCTAGGATTCTGCTTTCAAGATTTTTTCTATCCCATTCAGACAGCACATCCTCCTGAGACCGTCCATATTTTTTAGCACAGGCAAGACTGATTTTTTCTCTCTCAAAAGGAAGAAAAAAACGCGCAACAAACTCTGTAACAGAAGTAAAATCGTCTATATTATCAGTCCAGTAGCTATGCTTATTTTCATCAAAAAAAATTCTTGTTCCGTTGGGATGTACATCTTCCTTAAATATCATCTTCTTTTTCCTTATTTATCATAGTACTTGAGAAATTGTCACTGTTTTTTATGTTTAGGAGTAAATATGAACTTTGAGGCTTTCTTAGTCCTGAAAATTTTAAATAGTAAACTCACCTTTAATATGCTATATTTATATATTGACAATACACTAATATCTGTAAAAATAAATTACTACATTTAAGAGAAAGTA
>CAZGAI010000273.1:0-5696 GCA_964523175.1 uncultured Victivallales bacterium
GAATAGAAAAGGATATTACAGTTTTTACTCAACAGGCAAAAGACTTTGATACAAGATATCATCAGTTAAAATTTCTTATGGGCAACATAGTTAACAATCCATATGAATTCCGCCTTATTATTAGTGAATTACACAATGCCGAAGAATCATTTAGAGTTCGATATAAAGAGCTAAAGTCACTTAACGCCCAGGCAAATACTTACCTTAAAACACTCAAGGGAATGAGAGAAGACTTAAAATACCTTGAGAAGAAAAAGTTTTCCAGCACCAAAATGGTTGCTGCCTCAGTCAGACTTATTTTTAATATCAACATTTTAACAGCTCAGTTAAACTTAGAAAAAAAGAAAGTCGAAAATTTTCTCACTAATACACAAGAGCTTATAGTTAAATTTAACAATATGTCTGATTTTCTAGACAGATCATTTACAAAACAGCTCCACACGTATTTCATGGTGCCCGGCCCTGCACTGTGGACTGTAGAGTTAGGCAAACTTTTGCCTTATTCGTTTAACTCCTGGGTTTCCTCTCTTCCAATTATACTTCAGGAAAGATTTCCAGATGAGTTAGAAGATTATTACTCAGTGTTAATTATTTTTTTTATTGCCTTGGTTGTTTATACAATCTTTCATTACCTTCTAATAAAAAAAATCAATATTAAGACACGGATACCACATGCTTATGAGCTTCTTCTTCGTGCAATTGCCGCTTTATTTATTTTTATTGGTCTTTTTGCGACGAGCTATGTATTAATATTTCCTGAAACAGTTTTATTCTATCGGCTTGGCGTAGTAATCTTTGGTTTTTTTGCCTGGTTTTTCTCATTGGCACTTAAAGTTATTCAATGTCCGGAAACTAAACAGGACAGCTCCATAACAACCTTATTTGTTATTTTTTCCTGCGCAATATTGTTTCAGATACTTGGCGCAAACTACGTCCTACTGTCACTTGCATGGCCTATAGTTCTTCTCCTCGCTCTTTGTTATCAATTTATTATCAACTTCAAAAACAACCATATTAAAAAAAATGCTTATTTTCTATGTTTTTTTATTTTGTCATTAGTTTTTATAATTTTTAGTTTAAATGGTTATGTTTATCTTTCTGTTTTCTGCTGCATGGTATGGTTTCTCATTCTGATTGTAATAAGACTTGGAACAGCACTTACCTGGCTTTTAAGAAGTGCACTGGATAATGACAAATATAAAAAATCATTTCTCAGTGTAATATTACTTGGGATTGGGCTACCAAGCATTTGGCTCATATTATTTATGATTGTTTTTTACTGGGCATCAATGCAGATTAATTCCAGTGGAACTATTCTCCTTAAATATATAGCCAAATTAACCTTTGACTACAATGGAGCCAACTTTAAATTATTGAACATATTTTTTCTGGTATTTTTATTTTTTGTATTTAAATATACTATTAAAGCCTTTACACAGTATTTGACGTATTCGTCTTATGCAAAACAATCGCAAACCCAGAGACATCAAGTACTGCCTTCAATGAAAACTCTTTCCAGATATACAGGCTGGATTATATTCTTAATTATTGTAATGATAATATTAAAAATAAATGTCACTAGCATTCTTGTTGTTTTAGGCGGATTGAGTGTTGGTATCGGTTTTGGACTTCAACACATTGTCAACAACTTTATCTCCGGTCTTATAATTATGTTCGGAAAAGTATGTCGTCCCGGAGATATTATTGAACTGGCCGATATCTGGGCAACAGTTTTGAAAACAGATATAAGAACAACTACAGTTAAGACATTCGATAACTGTATAGTTACTTTACCAAATTCCATGATTATAGATAAGCAGCTTCATAACTGGACAAAGAATAATGATTTAATAAGAAAAGACTTGAATATTGGAGTAGGTTATGATTCTGATGTTGAACTCGTAAAAAAATTACTCCTGGAAATAGGGGGTAGTTTTGAACAAGTCTGCAAAAATCCCCAACCACAGGTACTATTCAAAGAATTCGGAGATAACGCATTAATATTTAAACTAAGAGTCTGGCTTCATAAAATCGATGATATAGTGTTTGTTCCATCTGAGATAAGATTCATGATTAACCAGAGGTTTAAGCAAAATAACATTAATATAGCCTATCCTCAAATTGATTTACATATTAAAGAAGTACCGAACGGTAGTAATATAGAAACCGCATTTAAAGGACTAAAATGAGTATATCAAAATTAACATTTAGACGACAAATATTACAGATTATAGTAATAGGTATAGTCCTATTTTTAATGGGTTGCTCACAAGATAGTAATGATTCTTCAACCACTGTCAAGATAGGATCTTCAGAGACGATGGACTTATTCAATCCAACTGTAGAGATCCTAAGTAGAATTATTAATACAGATATATCCAGAAACGAAATTATAGCAGATAATATTATGACAGGAGGGTCTGGAGAAAACATTCGCAGACTACTTAACAAAACACTTGACTGTGCTCTTGTTAATGATATCGTCGCAGTTATGGCATATCGGGGATATAAACCTTTTAGAGATTATGTAAACCATAAAAACCTGCGTTCAATGTGCTCATTTTTTCCTGAGGGAATTTTTTTTATTGTAAATGTAAATAGTGGTATAAAAAGCTTTGCCGACATCAAAGGGAAAAGAATTGGCATTGCCCCGTCAGGTTCGGCATCAATAGGAGATATAGCTAAATACATGCTCGATTATTACAAAATCTCAGAGAAGGATTTTACCAGGCTTCCATACGGGCTTGTAAAAAGTGTTACTGAGCTGGAAGAAGGCAATATTGATGGTTTTTTGTATGTTACAGCCCAGCCAAGCCCTTATATTATGGGCTTAACTAACTCCAAAAAAGTTAAATGTGAATTCATTCCACTAAGCAGTAAGTTAATGAAGTTTTTAAAAACTAAATATCCAAGTCTGACATATGTAAAAATCCCCGCCGAGATGTATCCAGACAGTATTAATCAAACTGAGATAACTACCCTGGGGACCCGTGCTTTGCTATTAACAATGAAAGAGATGGATTTTGACACTGTATATTATCTGACAAAGGAAATATGTACATACTTTTCAGCCTATGAAAGTGTTCATCCAGCGTACAAAGAAGTTACTCTGGAATCAATGGCAAAATTCCTCACACTTCCGGTTCACCCGGGAGCATTAAAGTATTATAAAGAGGCTGGGCTGGAAAAATACATCCCGAAAGAACTGTTGCAGGGTGAAACCGTAAAACCTTAAAACCGTGAGTCAGTAAAAGTTGTAAGTGCGAATGCCTGACGTTGTTCATAAAACAAGGTCTGGCGAAATCGTAAGCCCGTGATCGGCCCGCTATCCACAGTCTGTAATCCGTAATTATCCTTCCCACGCAGTATTATAATGAACGCTTTCCAAATCTTATTAGGCTTTGTTTTTTTTATTCAATCAAACATCATAAATTTGAAATCTGAAATTTTTAAGTGTCTCTACTTCTCTCGCCAAGTAGAAATATATCTCTGAGATTTTTAGGGGTTTCTGCTTTCTCCCATTTAACATCAAATTTTTTATCCTGGATAATTTGAGCAACAGCTGCCAATGTTTTTAAATGCCCGGCTTTATATTTTTTTGAACTTACAGTAGCAATAACAGCTTTGACTTTTTTGTGTTTTGATGAAAATCTAATTCCTGTTTTACATCTGACTAACACTATTTCAAAAACATCTTTATCTTCAATGTAAATATGTGGAATAGCAACTGTTGGTATTAATACAGTAGAACCTTCCTGCTCTCTTTTAAGAAACATAGATTGCAGGTTTTCACTACTAATACCAACTTCTTCAGTAAATTTTTCAGAAACTATCAGAAAAAATTTATTCAATTTATATGATCTGTCCAGGTCAATAACAGGTGCTTTTTTAATTAATTTATCAAACTCATCTCCTACTATATTATCACGTTCCTGCACTATTTCGCTTAACTCATCCTCAAGTCCGTCTGAAGTTAAGTCTTTATTTCTAAACCTTTCAACCATGTGAAATAATGCGTATTTTTGTTTATTTTTCCCTGCATAAATAAAATAGACTATTAAGCTGATAAGAACTAAACCACCGCTGATTTTAATAGCTTCCATTCCCATATGACATAATAAGGCTATAAAGAGAAAAATACTTAATATATTTATCCACGGGAACAGCGGCACTTTAAATGAAGGCCTATAATTCTGAATTCTACTTTTCCTTAGTATAATAACTGAAATATCAGTTAACAGGTAAGATGTTATAATCACAGCTGATGCACCTTCTACTAATGTATTTAGAGGAAGGCACAAAGCGATAATAATAAGTACAGCAGTTAATATAATCGCATATACCGGAGTATTGGTCCTCTTATTTAATCTTCCAATAAATTTAGGCAGCAGTCTATCCCTGCTCATAGCCAAAGGGTACCTGGATGAAGACATTATTCCCGAATTGGCACATGACGAAAATGCAAGACAGGCAGCGATTGTAATAACTACAAAACCCGGCATTCCCAGGATATACTTACCTGCATCCGCTATAGGATTAACAGAGCTTATAAATTCTTTATTCGGAACAACCCCAATTGAAATTATTAGTATTATTGTATAAAGAATCGACACAAAAACAATTGCTATAATTATGGCCAGCGGGATATCTCGTTTCGGGTTTGACATCTCCTCTGAAACATTCGCCGCATTCATAATTCCTCCAAAAGCAATGAACACAAACGCCGCAGTTGCAAAAATTGAATTAAATCCTCCCCCGTCGGAGATGAAAGGAGTAAAATCACCCCAGTTTACCTTATTATACCCAAAAATGACAAATGGTATCATTATTAAAATAATAGTGGAAACAAGGCAAACATCAAACTTAGCCGCTTCTTTTGTTCCCTTAATGTTTAAAGCCATATAAAAGAGTGTAAATACAACACCAATTATTAAAAAATTTAAACCTGTATGGAGGGATACAACAGCAGATAACCCATAAATTGCGAAAGCAGCTTTCATTGCGATGGCTATCCACATCAGCAATCCGGACAGAGTACCGACCATAGCACCCAGGCTTCTGGAAGCAAAAAAATAAACACCCCCGGCCTTCGGCATAGCTGTTGTTAACTCAATCATACTAAGCGAGCCGATTAATGCACATGCACCGGCAAGCAGGTAAGAAACAATTATCGACGGTCCGGTATGAGAAAACGCTACCGCCGGAAGAATAAAAATACCTGAGCTGATCATGGAACCAATAGTTATACTCAGAACAGGTATAAAACCTAAATTTTTTGTTAACTTCATAGATAAATATATTCCAGATACAATTTACTGATATGGTGATTTGATTTTTATAACATTTGTCATTGTTTTATCAATAATCCATCTTGGGATAGACAGCTGTGGGAAACTTAGCCTTAGTCGTCACAGATCACAGTGCCAATCAAGTTGAACTTGTTTTATTATTTTTACTAAATGAGGAATATAACTTTGTTATCTACCAATAAATTAAAAAGCAAACTCCTATACATTTATAATATTTCAACCCTGTATTTTGCTAATATTATAGTTTATTTCTCTCTGTATATCTATAGATGCCTATAAAGTATATTTATTTTTACCAAAATGCCTGTAAAAGCCCATTGGTAGATCAGCACTTTTCAAAAGAAAAACAGATAAACTCATTTACTTTACATCAAAGCAATTAATTAA
>CAZGAI010000274.1:0-5692 GCA_964523175.1 uncultured Victivallales bacterium
ATCAGGTCAAGAACTATTTGAAAATTATCAAACTCATCAATATATCTATCCATCAATGGAGATGACATACCTATACAGGCTTTAGTGTGTTCTTTAAGTTTTAAATCAGAAACAGGTAATTCTTTTTGTATATCAGAAATCTCATTAAGTCCAACACCAAGAGCCCTGGTTAGTTTTTTCAAACTTTTCTCTGAAGGAATTCTATTTCCATTTTCCCAGTCAGAAATCGACCTCCTACTTATTCCAGATTTTACAGCTAAAGCGCTAATAGACCATCTTTTATTTTTTCGTAATATTTTAAATCTGTCTTTATAAAAAGTCATAGCATAATCTTAACTGTTTAGTTCTGTGTTAATCTGTACAAAACATTTCTTATTTTTTAACAACCTGTAAAATATAAACTTTGATTTAATAATTTTACTTTGCCCATTTGGGCAAGCAATTTCATATATCATTGTTTTCTCTGTAGTTTTTGAACGGAATATGTTAAATATTTCATTCCTGTATCCTTGCTTAATACATTGATCAACCCAGCAAGTAAAGCCATTTTTATACATTTCAGCATCAGAATAACCGAATATTTTTTCATTGTTTTTATTGATAAACTGAAACTCACCTGTTTCATCATATAAAAAAATGCCTCTATCGATGACATCGTCATATATATCAAGCAACTCTTTAAAATGACATTTTTTTTCTTTTTTTGAATTATCATGCAATATGCCAAGAAAATAATTATCTCCGCAATAATAGATTTTCTCATCTATTGGTACATCATGTTTATTCTCTCTTTTTATGGAATAATATTTCTGAGTAGGATATTTTGCTGCAGGATCTAAAGTTTTGAAAATATTCTGATAGTATGATGATAGTATATTTTCAATTTTATCCGGGCTTGATATTATTTCATCTTTTCTAATTTCAGTCAAATTTTCAACTGCATTATTAATGTATTTCAATTGTGGAGCTTTCCCCTTAATTCCATCAGCTTTCGCTATCCAGACACAGTCATTTATCTGATTTAACGCATAATCCAATACCCTAAGATATTCTTCTGATTTTTTCCTTTCAGTAATATCAACAAACACACCGATTAAACCACACACTTTGTTAGTATCATCATATATGGGATACTTAGAAATCAAGCCGGTTTTAGATTTTCTTGTTCCGGGTATATAATCTTCAACATCAATATATTTTTTCCCGTACTTAACAACATCATTATCCATCTTCAAATTAATGACAGCATCTACTTTATTAAAAAAAGTAAAATCAGTTGAACCTGATAAAAATGAAGATAAACTTAAGTTCAGCAGTTTCATAAAGGCTTCATTGACAATTATATACTCCTGCTTTGTATCCTTAATGTATATTGGGGTATGAATAACAGATAAAAATGCCTGAAGTATTATCGAAGTACTGCTTATTCTCTTATTCAAAGTAGCGACGTGCTGGGCAAATCTTTTAATTTCCATCATTGATTCTGTCAATGGATATGTTTTTTTTAGTAGAATTTCTGCCTGCTCTTTAATATTAATTCCAGACACAGGATAATTCTTTTTAATATTCCCTATTTCAGAAACTTCTACACAAAAA
The DNA here is from genome assembly GCA_964523175.1 of uncultured Victivallales bacterium. Taxonomy (GTDB): domain Bacteria; phylum Verrucomicrobiota; class Lentisphaeria; order Victivallales; family GWF2-38-69. Next base: position 1,597 of record CAZGAI010000274.1, read on the forward strand.
ATCTCTGCTATCTTTCTAATATTACTTTCAGAAGGAACAGTTTTTCCATGTTCCCAGGAAGACACAGTTGATCTAGCTATTTTCAGTTCTTTTGCTAGAGCATTCTGTGACCAGCGCTTTGATGCCCTTATTTTTTTAAATTTATCTTTGTAAAAGTTCATGTTTCCATAAAAAATATTATTATTTAATCGCCTCTTTCAAAAATAAACCAAACTGGACATTATTAAACCAGCTAGCAACAAATTTCTCTATATTTCACAGTTTATGTGTGATTTATTTCCCAATTACTGTCGTTATAATCTGTATTATTATTTTTATTATAGAATATAAAATATTTTTCCTGTATAATTTTTTACAATTAGAGGAATTCATATCTATAATAACCTGACAGTATATTGCTCTAATATGCTGAGGTACATAAATAATATTAAACTCATGTAATTCAAAAATATTGTTTTAAAAGATAAATTTTTACAAAGGAAATTTTTATGAAAAAGTATTTAACCATTATAAGCCTTTTAATTTGTGGAACTGTATTTGCATATGACAAAACAGATGCAACAAATGATTTTTATGATAATCAACCTATTTACAAACTGCAGACAAGTGAAATTAAAATTTATGGAGAAATAGAAAACCCGGGAATTACAGTAGATTTTTCTAAACTACCAAAACGTTCAGTTCTTGCAAAGGAAACAGTCTTTAATGGAGAAAAAGAAAAATTTGTTGGAACTTATAGATACATTGGATATTCTCTCTATGATATATTAAACAATGTAAAAATCAAAAGATCTACAGGTGATTTCAAGTCTCCTGTAGACCTCTATGTGGTAATAGAAAATAAAAACGGTGAAACTGCAGTAATTTCATGGGGTGAGATATACTATCCAAATGCCCGTTACCAAAAGATTATAGCCGTAGAGCTTACCCCTATACTTCCTCATGTCGGCGACATAAAATGGCCTATTCCAAAAGACATGAAACTAGTTGTTGGAACAGATTTGATAACAGAAAGAAATATTTCAAACCCAATAAAAATTACTATTAAACAAATAGATATGTCAAACTTCACTGGTGAACAATTCAAAAAAAGTATATCCCCTCAAATTGCAATAAAAAATAAAAAAGAAGATATAGCAATAATAAAAAATTACCCTGAACGTTTTAAGGAATGTTCATATCCTAGTATTTTTTATGGAAGAGGCAGAGGAATCCACGGTATAGACCTGTTTACAGGAATACCGCTTAATTATGTTTTGGAACAGTACTTTTCACTTAATAAAGAGAATATTATGAATGGATTATTATCTGTAATAGCCATTGATGGTTATCGTTGTGCTTTTACTTTCAGTGAAATATTTAATATTAATAATCAGGCTGATGTACTTTTTTTAAATAGTTTAGATAATCCTAAAGAAGGCAAATTCAAACTATTCCCAGCAAATGATTTTTTCTCCGATAGAGCAATTAAATGTATATCAGATATACGCTTCACAAATGAAATGTAATATTGTATAACATGAATCATAACCAATAATAAATTTTTTGTATACAGAAAACATAAAATAACCAATGAAAGGAAACTCTAACATGTTAAAAAAAATAACATATCTGTTTATAGCAGGACTTATTGCAATAGCTATAGTTGGATGTTCAAAAATCGGAGAGGATAAGAATTCAATTTCCATTCTTCATGCCGGAAGCTTGAGTGTTCCATTGTTACAAATGAAGAAAGAATTTGAAAAACAAAATCCAGGAACTAAAATATTGATGGAAGCTGCCGGTAGCAGAATGTGTGCCAGAAAAATTGCAGATTTAAATCAATTATGTGATGTTATGATGTCTGCCGACTACACTGTAATCAATCAGATACTAATACCAAAATATGCATCATGGTGCATAAAGTTTGCAAGTAATCAGATGGCTATTGTCTATACAGATAAGTCTAAATACGCAAATGAAATAAACACTAAGAACTGGTATAAAATACTCTCGAGGCCTGATGTTAGCTGCGGTCACTCCAACCCTAACGATGATCCTTGCGGATATAGAGCTGTTCTAACAATTAAACTTGCTTCAATATTTTATCATAATAAAGACCTGTTCAATAAAATAAACAATAAAAAAGGCGGAATAATGCAAAGGCCCAAAGAAACTGATTTCATATCACTTCTGGAAGTTGGACAGGTTGATTATATATTCCTATATAAATCGGTTGCAGTACAGCATAACTTAAAATACGTTGAACTACCTCCGCAAATCAACTTAAGCAGTATGAAATATTCTAATTACTACAAACAGGCAAGCGTTAAAATATCAGGCAACAAACCAGGTACAACGATAACAAAATACGGTGCACCAATTCTTTATGGTTTAACTATACCAAAGAATTCACCAAATCCAGAGCTTGCTATCAAATTTGTAGAGTTTGTCCTAAACAAAAGTCAAGGCGAAAAAATCATGGCGAAAAATGGGCAGGATTCTGTTGTGCCGGAAATATCTTCTACTTATAGCAAGCTTCCTCAAAATTTAAAACAATACGCACTTCCAAAAAATAAGGATAATTAGTATCTGCGCCGAAAGTGCCTAAGATTTTAGGTATTAAATTGTTAAATTTTAAATAAAGCTTCGAATGTTTTTAAGTATTTAATTTTGAGTTCAGATTATACTGGCACTGCTTAAAACATTCGGAGATAATACAGCTAACGCAAAAATCAACAAATTATTGAAGTAGAAATATTTATATCATTATTGGCTATTAATATGTTTAGTGCTGTCTTATTTTTCGAAAATATTTCATCAAAACATAATAAAGAATTCCTGCAATAATTATTGACGGAAGAGAACCACCTAATACTTTATTTATATACGAAAAATAGATATATACGCAGAATCCGATCCCCCAGGCAACAACAGCAATAATGTTTACACCTTTTGTATACCAGTATACACCATCATTTTTATCAATATCTTCGATTTTAAGCATTTTTCTACGTATTATAAAATAATCTGTAAGTACAACTCCAAAAAGCGGAATAAACATAGCACCTATAAAGAGAAGGTAATTTTCATATTGTCCCATGGGAAAAACCAGCGCCACTAATATTGTAAGTATAGCTACAATCCACATAAATAATTTAGGATTAGTCTTTTTCGACAAATTCATCATTGAACATGTTGCCGAATACAAATCTGGAAAATTTGATGTTATTGTTGAAAAAACAACCATTATTAGTGCCGGCACCGCTAATCCAATTACACCCAATGTGTTTACCATTAAAATAGCTGGATCTTTTTCTCCCATGACAATAGCCGCAGTAAGTCCTAAAGCAAACATCCATGTTGAAATCAGAAAATATCCAAGCCAGGTATTCCAGAATGCTGATTTTTTCCCTTTTGAAAAACGGGAATAATCAGCGACTATAGGTAAAAAAGAAATGGGCATAGCTATAACTAAATCCAGTGCCGTCATAAAATGCATACTTCCTGTTTGAGTAATTTTGAGAGTATTAATATCAACTTTTCCTAAAATAATCCATGTCATTATCAATATAACAAGCAGCATTGTGACGCACGCTGTATACTGCATTATTTTCCACACTTTTTCTCCAGTATATAAAGCCCATAATAAAGTAGCAGCTCCGATTACAACAATCCAAAATCTGTTTGAAGCCCATATTCCACCTATTGAACTACCGACTACAGCTCCGGCTTGTCCTGCAATAATCAAAAGAATTGACGCCCAGCCTATTAGCTGAACAATATTTAAGATAGCAGCAATATTCGCACCTTTTATACCAAATGATGGACGGACAGAAGCCATTGATGTAAGCCCGTACTCAGATCCTATCAATCCTCCCAATCCTAAGAATGTATTTCCAATAATATGTCCTAAAAAAATTGCCAAAAGCCCTAAGCAAAAACCCATTGGAGCTAAAAATCCTCCCGCCCAGATTTCTGCAAGAGATATGGCTACACCAGCCCAGAACAAAAAATAATCAATCCCCTTCAAATTACGTTCTGAAGGGGCTACTGGTTTTATATCCATAAAATTTTTCCATTTAGTTATTTAGTTATTTAGTTATTTAGTTATTTA
>CAZGAI010000275.1:0-5691 GCA_964523175.1 uncultured Victivallales bacterium
AAAATCTTTTAATTCGTTTTTTTCGTATAATTCGTGGTTAAAAAGAGCTTTTCAGGCACCCTCTAATTAAGGATGGGCAGTATCAAAGTCTATTTTTACGTAAAAGGGCCGCTCCGACTCTTGAACTCTAGGTAAGTAACGATATTCTCCGTCGCTAAAGTCCTGGCGTACAGGCTGCCGTTTTTAGAATTTACGTCAAATATTATACTTTTGATACAGCTACACAAAAGAGATGGGAAAGACTAGGTTGATGAATATTGAGCATATAGTAACTAATAACGAGCATAATGAATATAATGAATAATATAGAGAAAAATAAATTTTTTGAAGAATTAATGTCAAGAAACTACAAACCCCTCGACAAAGTTCTACCTAATACTGCTGTTGGAATTGCAGGTTGCGGAGGTTTAGGATCAAATATTGCTCATATGCTGACCAGGTCTGGCATAGGCAAATTAATCATAGCCGACTTTGATACTGTTGTGATGTCCAACCTAAACAGACAGTTTTTCTTTGTCGATGATTTAGGAAAAAACAAAGTGGATGCTCTGGAAAAAAAACTTAAAAAGATTAACCCGTACATACTGATAGAAAAACATAAGATAAAAATTACGCCTCATAATCTTTTTGAAATTTTTCAGGATACATCGATTATCGTTGAAGCATTTGACCAGGTTTCCCAAAAAAATATGATACTGAATTCTTTTCTGGAAAAAGATAGAAAAAACAGCTATTTAGTTTCCGCATCGGGCATGGGCGGATTAGATTCATCAAACCTGATAAAAACTAAAAAGTTCGGCAATAATGTTTATCTCTGCGGAGATTTCTCTAATGATTCCAGTCTTGGTCTAATGGCCTCAAGAGTTAATATCGCTGCGGCACATGAGGCTAATATAGTATTAAGAATTATTGCGGAAAAGTTTACACCTTAGATTCCTTTGCTTGAAGTCCTTCTACATATTTATCTAAAGAATTAAAGGTTCACTAAATGCCAAATGATATGATTGATCATATTACTGAGCTTCGTAAACTGAAAGGTTGCTGTGCCGTATTTTTTTATTAAAGAAAGACACCTTTTCATATTGGAACAGACTTCTTAGGTTTGATATAAAAGTATGCATTTTTTGCATTTCTCAAATTAGAGTATTGACAATATTAAATTTTTTATATATGATGTATTAATATATGTAGTAGATGCTATTAAACCGGAATCTCGGTGAAGGAATTTTAGCATTGAACAATTGAGACTAATCCCGCACCCACTAATAATAAAAGAGAGATCTGCACTAAAATTATGAAAACTAAATATTACACATTTGTCGGACTACTCTGCTCAGCAATCATCACACTAACGGCTTTGTCATCGTATGGTGGTATCGTTTGTAATAAGGCAAGGGAAGGAGAGGTATTACGCTTTGATAATGCTGCTCCATGGAGTTCCGGTGTCTTCCTGACAGTATCTCTAACCACTGAGAAAATGAGTAAAAGGGAATTACGTTTTTACCATACAGACAAGAAGGGGATGGTTATATTTGAATCGAACTGGAAAGCTGTCAATGGGCTAAATGAGGAAAATCCAGGTATTATTGATATGGATGTAACTCCTGAGTATCTATTTACATTAGAACTTGACAAGGATAAAAAAACATTGTCTTTAAATAAGTATGGGATAAGCTGGTCTCCCAATGGGGTTTATATTGCACTGACAAAAGTGGCACACCATACTTATACTGATAAGATCATGAAAGATAATATATGGGTTGCCGTTGGTGGTGACCTGGTTATGGTTATGACTGATAAAAACATCTGGACTTTCTCTATGGATCTTGTTCAGTTGAATCACAAAAGAATAGACAACCCTATTAAAGTTGGACCTCGTGGGAATCTGAATCATTTCTATGCCATGAACGGAGATGATATTTTCGTTCAAACAGGTCCTACAGAAACTGATCGTATTGTGGCTGGGGTAATCAATCCCGTATGGGAGACTGGCAAGACTGGCGTAAGGGTGCTAAAAGATATATCAGTATTGCCTGTTAAAGACACTGGCTTCGGTGGTGACCAATACACTGTTGCAATGCCATGGTATGGTACACTAGACGGGGGTATCTCTTTTCATGCCAAGACTGATATGGCATGTCTCTACGTCCTTTGTATTAGCCCAATGAAAGCAACTATTGCCTGCTTTGACATGGATAATGGCAGTAAAAAATTAACTAAGATGTGGAGTGATAATTCTATAAACAGTTGGTCGTATTCAGATTCTTCTTCTCTCAATGACAGAGTTCACACTGTTATGTATCAGTCCTCCGTATATGATGGTAAGACTTCGAAGCCTGACACTATTTCGACGTACTTGAACCTTTTATACAGTAAAGATATTAAGTCGCACATAGTTTCAGGGGGGGGGGACGTACTCAACTTATTCATGTTCTTCAGATAAACTAACGAAGGTAACCGGTACCGAGACACCCGTGATTATTGATGACATCATTATTGCTGCCAATATTGACGGTATAATATACGGAACTCCACCATATATAAATAATGCTGGATTTGTGGAAAGTTCAGCATCCATTTCCAAGGATAGCGAGTCATCCAAAAGCCGCTCGGTTAACTTCAGGAGCAGCTGTTCATTTACCGCAGGTAAAGAGTATAAGAGGATCGGTACAGGTGATGACGCAGCGTTTGCAAATGCCATCACCAAACTAGCTGAAGCAACGAAGCCAATATCACAGGTGTTTGATTTCAACGCTAAAAAGCCAGGTAAGTATGGTTCGCGTGGAGGATATGTTTTTTACCACGCACCAAAGTTAACAACAGCTCTATACAATAGAACAACATATAATGATAAGAAAATTCGTTCTTCAGGCCAGGTTAGCGAACAAGTTTGGTTCACTACCGTTGACGGTGTTGAGAATTCTTATATAGAATTTGATATGACAGACCCAAGTAAATCAACATACGGACCCAACCCTAAAATCTTTACAGGACTACCATCAATGCCTTCTGCTGATGACTTACTTGGCTGGTGGAAAGAGACAAAAAAGAAGACGGTTTTTAACTGGATGGCAAGCTTGTCCGGTAAAATCGGTATAAGTATAGCAGGCTTTCAATCTAGTGCTGGCAAATTTAACATATTTGTGACAAGATCTAAAACGGATGGGGCAGGTACTCTGACTGATCGAGAGTTGGATATTTCATTTAAAGCACCTAAAATGAATACCAATGTTAAAGCTAAATCAAAGTTATCTGTAGCAGCCAAGTATATCTCTGATCAAAAGGTCGATGTTACGTTTCAGCAGCGGAAACCCGAAGGAATTTCAGGTCAGGTATTGTTACTTTGGGCAAAAGGAGGCACCGATTCCTTTGACCTCCCATGGTGTAATGACTTTATTAATGCAACAAAAAATATGCCCTGGGTGTTAATATACACTGTAACTGCAATGCCTGGTCAACAGACTCTCATGCTTCCAGTACAGATAAATGATCAGAATACGCAGAACGAAAAGAAAACTTTTTTTTATGATTTTAAGCCGGACGAACACATAAAAGGTTTATTTTGATTGTACGATAGTCAAATAACTAAACGTATAGAATAGAGCAGCTGCATCTTATTAAACAGATAATAAAGGAATCCTAATATGATTAATTGTAAACGGTTATTTTGTGTTTCTCTAAAAGTGGTGTATTTACTGCTATTTATATTTTTAGTCACTGCTCTTCATGCGGCTGAAAAAACCTACACTGGTGTGGTGACTCCAGTTCTAGTTCAGACTATTGCTTCAGGGGCTCATGGCACAAATTTCGGTTCAGTTAAAAGAGTTGAAAAATTAGGCTCTATTATAACTCCTTCACAACTTTTTTTGGACGGGAAAACTGCTGTTCAAGGCACAATAGTTCTACAACAGGGCAAAACATACTACGAAAACAAAGTCATTGAAGATGCCGAAAATATCCTTATTGATAAACAGAATATTAGTACAGATTTATTTAACTATCAAAAATATTTAAAACTTTGTGAAGAGCAAACACTGGGGCCATTAAAATATGAAGGATACTTTGATACTTATGTGATTGACGTAGGGAAAAAGAAAAGTGAGGGAGGACATCTGATTGCCGACACTACTATGTTTAAAACGCGTACAATGACTGCTCCTTTTGAGGGTTATGTCAGTAAAGTGATGTATGTAATGGGAATGGCTTCCGGTTGCCCTCCAACTGTCGAAATTACACAGTTAAACCCCATCGGCATAAAGGTTGAAATGAGCAGAGATTTAGCAAACAATATTGATGCAAATACACCTGTTACTGTTTTTCTGCCTAACAGTAATAAAAAAGTAGGAGTATATAACGGTTGTTCTCTCCTTCAGGATGATGGTATTTTGTTTTTGACTGATAATTATCAGAGGCCTGTTGAAGGTAATTCAAGCAAGAGTGTCGACTATAAGATAACAATTAATGATGTATCTACGACTGCTAGTTTCTATGTTGATAATAGCATCGACAAAAACCTGTGTGTTCCGGTTGATGCCCTAAAACAGGATGGTAAATCCTTTTATGTTTGGAGGGCTAAAGATAAAAACACCTTATTACCTGGTAAAATAAGTCCCACTGTATTTCAGGTGGAAAAAGTCAGCATTACTCCGGGTGATAAGCAAAGGTTCTACGCAGGCAACACTCTGCTGAGAATATTAACAGATTCTGGAAAACTCAAAAAGGGGGATCTAATACTTTCTAACCCTCCAAAAGAGCTTAAAGATGGAGAAAAAGTTGGAGTACTGCCGAATCGGTATATTCTTATGCCCGGGGAACGTGTCAAGATTGTTATAGGAGAATAAATATGTATTATCTTAACAAAATTTTAGTTTTATTTGTCTGTCTTGGATTCGCAGCTCAACTAAATGCGGCTACAGTGTACAAAGGAACTGTCGTTCCACTGGTAAAAAATACGTTTCGAGGCGGTATTGATGCCAACTACTGGGGATACCTGATATCTGCGGCCAGACTGGGGAAAATATTAATTCCTCCAACAATTGATTTAAATGGTGAGCTCCTTGAAAAGGGAAGCAATGTTTATCGAATGGCAGATACTTTCGACCGCGGTCTTATGATTGCTGCAGAAGCAGATTGCTATTCACAGAAAAGAGGATACGAGGTTGAAAGGAAACAATATTTAAGGAAAAAACAGCTTTTTACGGAAAAGGCTATATCCGAACAGGGATTTATTACTATTAAAGATAAGTACCTTCGAACCAAGGCTAAGTATGAACTACAATTAGCCAAAACAAATAACTGGAAAATTTTGATAGCTCACGCAACTTTGGATGCTCCATTTGAGGGAATTATAAGTAAAGCTTATTATGGTCGAGGTCCATTAACTCGCGGAACGAAACTTGTGGAAGCAACAATGCTCAATCCAATTGGTATTGAGGTAAAAATGAGTAGTGATAAAGTGGGGCTGATTAATATAAATACTCCAATTTCAGTCCAAATTGATAGCGGTAAAAAAACTATTGGTATAAATAATTATTACTCAATTATATCTGAAGATGGAATAATCTTTACAACAGAAAATAAACCAAAAAGAAACGATCGAACAGATGTTCCTGAAGTTAGAAACTGTTTTCCTGTGAATAAATTCAGTTTAGCTGTTAATAGCAAAAAAGATATTTTATCTGTTCCTACTGA
>CAZGAI010000276.1:0-5658 GCA_964523175.1 uncultured Victivallales bacterium
ATAATTGTTCATCTAGGGATAAATCATTAACAACAGAAAGTGTTCTTCCTTTAAATATTCCTTTATTTGCCATTTAGTTTTCCTTTTGCCGTTATTAAAAAATAAGTATATTTATTATCAATTAAATTTATATGAGTATTACAAATTAATATCCGAAAGTTATCACATAGCAGTTGGGAATACAAGTATCATGTTATGTTTATCCCGAAGTATAGGGAAAAGGTTCTTTATGCTAAATTACGACAATATGCTGGCAATATAATAGGAATGGTAAGCAATATATGAAAAAGAATTCAATATTTAAGAAGAAAGAAAAGAAGACTACATACAACAGGGTAACTGTATATAAGAGAATATATTAACCCTATCAGGGGATAATATTAACAAACTATCAGGTTTGACTGGTTGTATTTTACTTGCCTATCGTAACCAAAATAATATAATATTCTCTTGAAAGTTGATAACTTTTGTTTAAATTATTAGGATTTTGCAAAGATATTATAAAAAATATCAGATAGACGATATCGGAATGAGGAAAACCCTGACAAACATTTTAGAATCTAGGTTTCCATTTGATTTTAACTAAATACATATAGTTCTTGTTAGTGATAGGATAATTATAAATCACAAAATGAAACTAGCAACGAATAACTATTAATGAGCAACGAACTATGAGTGATATTAAAAGTTTGTAGAAGAGCCGTCTAGGCTCGCTTAAGAGGCTATATGCTTCTTTTACATTATACAATCACAATTTGGAGCAATGTTTAGTAATGAAAAATAATGTTAATTACATATTGGAAGGCGGAAGAGTTGTAGATACTAAGAGAGGGATTGATAATATTATGGACATAGGAATTGATTCAGGTTGTTTCTGCGATCCTAAGAGTGTTAATAATCCCCGGCGTATTAATGTGGAGGGATTGATTATTGCTCCCGGGTTTATTGATATGCATGTTCATTTACGTCAACCTGGGGCTGTAGATAAAGAAACTATAAAAACAGGTTCAATGGCAGCAGCGGCAGGAGGTTTCTCCACAATTCTTGCAATGCCCAATACTAATCCTGTTGCTGATACGACAGGTTCAATTGACTATCTGCGAAGGAATGCTGCTGAAAATGCTATAATAAATATTTTACCGACAGGATGTATTACTAAAGGCCGCAAAGGTAAAGAGATGGCAGGAATAGACGGCCTGAAAAAATCGGGCATTGTTGCAATTACCGATGATGGAGACTGTATCCACTCCAATGAGCTTATGTATCATGTACTTGAATATTCCAAATCATTTGGATTAACAGTATTAGATCACTGCGAAGATGATACATTAGCTGCTGGTGGATCGGTTCATGATGGGTACTGGTCTGCCAAAACAGGCTTAAGAGGAATACCATCTGCATCTGAAGTTATCATGGTTGTCCGTGATATTATACTTGCAGAAGCAACAAAAGGCAAGATACATATACAGCACGTAAGTGCTGCAGGTAGTGTTAGATATATTAGAGATGCACAGAAGAGGGGAATTGCAGTAAGTGTAGAAGTTACTCCTCATCATTTAGCTTTAACTGATGAATGTATTAAAGGCTTTGATACAAATTTTAAAATGAACCCCCCGCTTCGTACAGAGGATGATCGCCAGGCTATTATCGAAGGCCTTAAGGATAATACAATTGCAGTTATAGCTACTGATCATGCACCACATACTGAAACAGATAAGCTTGTAGAGTTTGCTTATGCTCCATTTGGTGTTATCGGCCTTGAAACGGCAGTGCCTATCTGTTTAACAGAGCTTTATCACACAGGAGTTCTTAATATTTCTAAATTTGTTTCCAAGTTCACCAAAGGCCCGGCAGAAGTATTAGGAATCGATGCAGGCTCTATTGAATTAGGTAAAAAAGCTGATATTACAATCCTGAATACAGATATTGAACATGTTATAGATAAAACTAAATTTTATTCAAAGTCAAGAAATACAACATTTGATGGTAGAAAAGTTAAGGGAAAAGCTGTTGCTACTATTGTAGATGGGAAATTTATATACAGTGAAATTCAGGGGATTGACGGTATAATATAATTTTTTTATATTTTCTGCTAAGAAGGTGTTATCTTTTTAAAAGTAATGCCTTTTTAGCAGATATCGGATGTCAATTGGCCAATTCATCAATCGCCAGCACTCTCACACAAAATAAACAAAACATCAGTCTCTCTATTTCAGGTTAGACGCTGGAAGTTTTATGAATATGCTATATTTTGTAATGGTTGTTTATGTTTTATCATAAAAATCAATTTTGGATATAATTTGTTTAATTTGGTGCCAAATAAATAAGAATTATTATTACCTAATAAACCGAATTTAACCGAATAATAAAATCGCCAGATCACTAAATCACTAAATGGAATGATTTTATGAGTGAACAAAAATTAACGCCCATGATGCGCCAGTACAAAAATGTAAAAAGCGGTGTACCTGCTGATGCTTTATTGCTGTTTCGTATGGGGGATTTTTACGAAATGTTTTTTGAAGACGCGGTTTGCGGGAGCCGTTTGATGGATATTACACTGACTAAGAGGCAGGGTATCCCTATGTGCGGAATACCTCACCATGCACTTAATAATTATCTTCCCAAAATTATTGAAAGTGGTGTTAAAGTCGCTATAGCCGATCAGGTGGAAGACCCAAAGCAGGCAAAAGGGATTGTCAGAAGAGAAGTTACTAGAATAATTACGCCTGGAACTGTAATAGACAGTTCCATTCTTTCCCCCTCAAAAAACAATTACCTTGTAGCTATTTCAAGAAAGAAGAACTGCTTTGGTATAGCGAGCCTTGATATTAGTACCGGGGAATTTCAAATAACAGAAGTGGAAGGATTTGAGGAACTTGAAAATGAACTGAGCAGGCTTTGTGCTAAAGAGTGTGTGGTTTCCGAGTCCCTTTTAAGTGAATGGAATGAGAATAAAACTAAACCATTATCAGGTATCCCTGTTGTCTGGTCGTCTATTGAAGACTGGAACTTTGTGCATGAAACAGCCGCTGATTTTCTGAAAAGTAGGTTTGGTGTTGTTTCTCTTGACGGATTTGGCTGTAGAGGGTTGGAACTGGCTGTATGCGCTGCCGGCGGGGTTTTGTATTATGCAACAGAGAACCTGAAGCATAAAGCCGGACATATCAGTTCGCTGAAAACTTATTTTACTAAAGAATATATGATACTTGACCCATCGACAAGGCGTAATCTGGAAATCGCAGAATCAGTAAGAGGTACCAGTGTAGATACTACTTTATTAAAGGTTCTTGACAAAACTAGAACCCCCATGGGAAGCAGGCTTCTTAGGGAGTGGCTTTTAAGACCTTTATATGACAGAGAATCAATAACAGCAAGACTGAATAGCGTTGATGATTTTAAATATGAACCGCTTACATTGGCCGAGATCCAGGAGGTCTTAGGAGTTGTCAGGGACCTTGAACGCATTGTAGGTAGGTTAAATGTCGGCAGTGCTAACGCGCGCGATCTAATAGCTCTATGCCATAGTTTGGAAACTCTCCCCGATTTAAAAATACTTCTTGACCCATACAAAGCTGTTTTAATAAATGATTTAAACAGTGAAATAAATATTTTTCCGGAAATTACCGCATTGATAAACAATGCTATTGCCGATGAACCTCCTGTGATCCTTACTGATGGAAATATTATTAGTGATGAATATAATGCTAGTCTTGATGAATTACGGCAGGCTTCGAGAGAGGGCAAGAAGTGGATAGCCTCATTACAGGCACAAGAACAGGAAAGGACCGGAATAAAATCACTAAAAATTAGGTATAACAAAGTTTTTGGATATTATATTGAAATAACAAAATCAAACCTGGAACAGGTTCCAGAGGATTATATTAGGAAACAGACGCTTGTAAATGCTGAACGTTTTATTACACCTGAACTGAAAGAGGTGGAAAGTAAAGTTCTCGGAGCTGAAGATAAGTCAAAAGCCCTTGAATATGAACTTTTTCAGGAGGTCAGAGAAAAATGTATTGAATATACAGAAAGAATAAAAAATACAGCCTCTGCCATTGCAGGTATTGATGTTCTCGCCAGTCTTGCAGAAGCCGCGAGAGTATATAATTATAAAAAACCACATGTTACCGATAATGATATTATTAGAATAAAAGCCGGGCGGCATCCTGTTCTTGACGCGACCATGAAAGATGAGAGATTTGTTCCCAATGATACATTGATTGACTCTGCTGAAAACAAAATAATGATTATTACTGGTCCAAATATGGCAGGTAAATCTACTTTTATTCGTCAGGTTGCTCTTTTGGTACTTATGGCTCAGGCCGGTTCTTTTATTCCAGCAGATGAGGCTGAAATTGGAATTGTAGACCGAATATTTACTAGGGTAGGTGCTGCAGACGATCTTGCCAGGGGCCAGAGTACATTTATGGTGGAAATGGTTGAAACTGCAAATATCCTTACACATGCTACTGATAAGAGCCTGATTATTCTTGATGAAATTGGACGTGGAACAAGTACCTTTGACGGATTAAGCATTGCCTGGGCAGTTGCTGAATATATTCATGATACACCAGAAAGCAGGGCTAAGACACTATTTGCTACTCATTATCACGAATTAACTGAATTAGCACTTACTTGCAAAGGTGTTAAGAACTACAATGTAGCTGTGCGCGAATACGGAGATAAGGTTGTATTTCTGAGGCAGATAATAGCCGGCGCAGCAGACAAGAGTTACGGAATATATGTGGCTAAACTTGCCGGATTACCTGAAAAAGTAATTGGAAGGGCAAAAGAAATACTCGACAACCTTGAGAATAATGCTATTGTCGAGGGTAAACCGACACTGACAGAGCATCATAAACGATCGAGAAAGAAAAAACAGATAAAGGATCCCAAACAACCCTGTTTATTTGACTGGTAATGAGGTCTGTGCCAGAATAAAATCACTATATTAGGACGTATGCAAAGGATACAGGTGAAATGAAAGATAAAACATGTTCTGATATTAAAAAAATTGACAGGGCATTGTATAATATTTATATTTTAATTTAAACAAGAAAGGTTTGTATTATGAAATTTGTAATTGCGTTACTGGCTGTTTGTATGGTTTCTAATGTTTTCTCTGCGGATGCTCCATCTGTTAAGGGTGAAAGTATAGCTAAAGACCCTATAGTGAACATAAAAACAAATGTTGGAACAATAGTTATTCAGTTGAACCCAAGGGAGGCACCTATAACAGTTAAAAACTTTTTACGTTATGTTAATGACGGTTTTTTTGATGGTACTATTTTTCATAGAGTTATAAAAAATTTTATGATTCAGGGTGGTGGCTTTACTAAAGACTTTAAAAAGAAAAAAACATTTGCGCCGATTAAAAATGAAGCTGATAACGGTTTGAAAAATGAGATTGGGACAATTGCTATGGCACGTACTTCTAATCCTAACTCAGCAACAGCTCAGTTTTTTATTAATACGGCCGATAATACTTTTTTAGATTATACTGCACCTAATATGCGCGGGGCGGGTTATGCAGTTTTTGGTAAAGTAATAACTGGCATGGATATTGTTAATAAAATAGAAAAAATGAAAACAGGAAAAGGTGGTCCTTTTCCTAAAGATGTACCAAATCCACCTGTTATTATAGAAGAAATG
>CAZGAI010000277.1:0-5631 GCA_964523175.1 uncultured Victivallales bacterium
ACCTCTTACCTCTTACCTCTTACCTCTTACCTCTTACCTCTTACCTCTTACCTCTGACTTCTGAATGTTATGTTAAGCTTCAGTTTCCGTAATCTTCTTATTTTTTGCTGTATAGATAACCTGAACTAGTTTCCCATTTTTTATTTTATGTGTTTCCAGTATCACCTCGTTGCCCCATAAATATTCCAGGCCTATCATAGTATTATCAATAAATTCCCTTATAAGCGGTTTGCCTTCAAAGTGATGTATAAGATATAAGGCATCCTTTTTGGTCTTTTCTTGTGAAACAGTTATATGAGGAGGGTGAATTAAATGACTGAGTATAAAATTCTTATAGTCTTCATGTTTTTTACTTTTAATATAATATTCTTTTGTCATTCGCTGTTTATTAATTCTCTCACCAATCATAACTAGGTTATATCTGTCAGTAAAATCCTGATTAACAAAAGAGTTGATTAATGTGAAATCACAGAAGTTACTTCTTACGTAAAATAGGTAATCTTTACCTTTGTCAGTGTTGTTATGGTAGCTTTTACGTTTTTCTATATCTTTTATCTTTTCAAAAGTATAGTTTAATTTACCTTGTTGTGCGGATTGATTAATAAATTCAAACAGCCTAAACCCTATTGCATAAGGATTGAAACCTACTCTTGGAACAGCAGTTACAAACGCGTTAATTTTTGCAAAATCTGCTTCATGTCCCCTTATCCTGTCGTCACTGATAAATAGCTCATTATGCCAGTAAGTAGCCCATCCTTCATTTACTATTTTAGTTCTTCTCTGCGGTTCAAAATAAAGGGCTGTGTTTCTAACGATTTCCATTACGGATTTCATCCATTTATTGCTATCTGAGTTCAGGAAAGAAGAGTTTTCAATAAGATATTTGATTAAGTCAAAAGGTTTGGTTTTTGCTTCCTTAATATGCTTCTTGTATAACGTTTCAAATTCGGGATAGTGTGTCTTAATATTGGATATAAAAAGGTTATCTGCATCTTTCCGATTATGTGACTTTTTCTTACCACAACTTTCTGTAATGAGTTTATTGTAGTTGTCTATTTCTTTAAGATATTTTGGAGGGTTGACTTTTTTAATTTTTTGTAGAAAAATATTGAAAAAGTAATCTATTTTAGCTATTTTTTTTGGTCCCTTTTTATCCAGAGCAGAAAGTTCTTTGTAATAACCGGTGATATTATCAAGTCCACGTGTAAACTCTATAACATAATCTACCCAGCGACCATGTCTGCTTCTTAAATTTGAGATTAACCTTTTATCTGCTAATGCCTGTCCTACAAAATCGTCTTCCCATGTTTTCCTGAAGTAATTATTATTTTGCATAAAATCTATGTGTGCTAAAACATGATAAAAAATCATTACATTTAACCAGTCCGGATTATTGTCATTATAAAAAGAAAGTGCCGGTCTTGAGTTGATTACTGTTTCATAGGCATTATGCGGATAAAGTTCATATTCTTTCATGCCTTTGATTAATTCTAAATCATTGACCCAATAGTCATAAAGAGTAGGTATCATACCCTTAGGTGACAATCTAAGCATATCCCGGTTGGTGACAATGTACTCTAATGATTCATTGTCAAATGAAAGACCGGCATCCAGTGCGCGCTCTTTGCATTTTTCCATTATTTTTTTTGTATGCTGGCTTATAATTTCCACTTCATCACCCGTTGTCCGTTGTCCGTTGTCTGTTGTCCGTTGTCCGTTGTCCGTTGTCCGTTGTCCGTTGTCCGTTGTCCGTTGTCCGTAATTTGAGATTTACTTTAATTACAAAAAATATCTGTTTTATTTAGCATGTTTCCCTTACATTTCTCCAACTCTATGGTTTCTATCAACTTCTTTTGCATTTTTGATATACATGATCTATAATCCTTTATATCCATTATCCACTGACCACAGCCATCGATCTCTTCTTAATGAACCTTTTCTTCCGAAACAAGTTTTTTTATCCCTTCAATAAGTCGTTTTTCGTCTATATCCTGATCTATAACATCCAAACGGATCAAGTTTGATGAATCTTTCAAAAAATTATTTTTATCTAAAAAATCCTCAAATTTTGATTTACCCCCTGTAGTAGATGAATTAACAATTGTAATTCCCATTCTGCTTACATATGAGAGCATTTTTTTAATACTATCACTCAGATTATCAGATTCCGGGTTCCAGTCATCGCCGTCACCTCCGTAAAAAACATAAATATTATAATCTTTAGCAAGGTTTTCAGTTTCAACAATTTTGTTTACATATTCTATTGATGATTGAATACACGTACCTCCCGCAACATTTGTATTGTAGTAGGTGTGAAAGTCTCCTACTTCTTTAGCTTCTGTATCATGAAGTACGAATCTGCTCTCTACCTGTTCTTTAAACTGATAAACTAACCAACTGAATATCATGACGTGCTGGCTGCATACAATTTCAGTTGGTTTGCCGTACATTGAACCTGAGTAGTCACGAACAAAAAAAACAATTGCCTGTGCTTCTGTATCTCTTTCTCTGGAAAGTGTTTTGTAAATATAATCGTGTGGGTTGATTAGTAAATTATCTGATTTATTATGATTTTCTATATTAATCCGATCAAGGCTTATATTTGTTTTGATGATCTGTATAAGGGTTCTTTTTTTATCAATAATTTGCCCTGATCCTCTATTTATATCAGTTAAATCGTAAATGAATTTAGTGAGAGACTTCTTTTTTCCTTTGTCCTTAAGGTTTGGAAGCTTAAATTTTTCTGTAAGAATTTTACCTAAGTCATAAGCGTTAGATAATACTTCGTGTTCTTCGCCGGAACCCGAGCCTGCGCCTGTACTATCCCCCACTCCTTCAGGCTGCAGCGGACTTTCTCCTATGATATCTCCTTCTTCTCCTTCAGCAGCACCAGTTACTTCTCCTTCTGAAGCATCGTTACTCTCTGTATCTTCATGTATTCTATTGTCATGGTAGAATTTATCTTCTGAAGTTGTCGGGACAATAACAACTTTATTCTTTTTCCCTCTACCCGGTTTGACTATTTTTCCAATATTGATTTTTCTCCTGAAACCGTCTTTTTCTCTCTGTTTGTCACGCTCCAGTAACTCATCGAGTGTTTTTATACTATGATAATAAGGTGTAGAAGTATCAAGATTTTGTAATTTTGAAATATAGCAGATATCTGAATATGGAGTAAAAGTATCGTTGCATGAACTTTTCAAAGGAGAATTATAGATCTCCGATTCTCTTAGCGAATCAAGTTTTGTCTTTTTATTTGACATGGAGCTTAACCTAAATTTCAGATTTCAATAATAAATATTCATCAGCTCTCATCCTGTCTTGTACAGAAATAATCTATCGTTTTTTGTGCACACGTCTGACAGTAATCAAGTTTTTCGCACATGGTTTTGATTATTTTGTTATATAATTTTTTATTTTCCTCATTAGTCCTGTTAGCAAGAGCGCCAACCAAACTTCCGGCACCAGCGACATCAGACTGAAGCCTAACATCAGTAACTGCTTTTACCAAGTCAAGGTTATCCATAAAGTCGTAGTTTGGGTCAGTGTGAGCTTTCCTACCGTAAATTCTTCTAATAGTAGTTCTGAAAGATTCTTTCTGTTCATTTGTTTTTAGACCTAGGCGTTCTTCTACACTTTTAATATAAGATTCATCAATTTTAATTGCTTTTGATTTTCCGGTGGACGGGTCTGTATACCGCCACATATTATCAGGGCCCAGTTCCTGTGAATCGATTGCTATGATCATATTGACATAATTTACAACTTCTTTTCTTATTGCCTTTGGCTCATCCATGTAGGCATCAAACATAGTTGTTCTTACTTTTTCTCTATAAAGTGATTTGCCTACTTTAATGTCCTCAAGGTATTTGGATCTAAACTCCGGCTCCTGAGTGTAGTCGAGAACAATTTGAGTTAATGCTTTAAATATGTTTTCTGCAAACATGCATTTACCTTCCTGAGTCTCTGAGTTCTCCATGAGGAGTTGTAACGCACGTCCTTCGTTACGATGGCCGATTCCACGCTGTCCAAATCTTTTTGTTACATCAGGCTCTCTTTGTAAATCGTCTATCAGCTCAATCAAAGTTTTTATGCTTTTGTCTCCGGCTATTTCTCCGGCGGCAAGTTTTCTGGTTTCCAGTGAAGTGAGTTTTTCTGATTTAGGGAGACGTGACAGTATTACTGCATTGGATACAGCAAAATTCAGATTTGGGTCGATATGGAGTTCTTCACCTCCCATTGTCGTTTTTTTATGAGGGCCGAGTGCATAATTTGTAAGACTTTCCTGAAGTATATAATTTGTGTTATGCCCGAAATAGCATATTCTGCATCTGTCAACGATAGGGGCCTCTTCTTTGGCACTGATGAAACGATAAAATTCTTCGTTGTTGCTTGTAGCAATAATAAGCGCGTCTATCGGCCATTTATATCCGTCAATTTCAATATTTCTGTTTTGTATTACTCCCAGGTAGACCTGAACCAGATCTTTTTTATTTTTAAAAATTTCATCGCTGAAATGTATGCCTCCGCCTGCTACTCTGGCTAAGGCTCCGACTCTTAAATCTAAGCGATAAGGATTGTTCGTATCGGAGATATGCAGAAGTCTTTGTATGGACTCTTCTCCTAGTAAATCTTTTGCTGATGATGTGATTTTATCTCTTGCTGAATATTTGCCCGTAACTGTACCCATGGTTTCGCTCATAGCAACGGGAACTACTTTAATAAACTCTTTCATATCCTGTATATTGCCATTTGTGTATTCTCGAATTTCGTTTAGAATATAACTGGAACATGCGCCGAGAGGTCTGAAATTTTCCTGAATCTTACTAATATCCGTGTCTTTGAAGCCGAGTTCAGACAGTTTCTGAAGGCTCTCATCTTTAGTGGAGAAAAAGTTCATGGCAAGAATCATCGGATCTTCAAAAGTCTGTGATTCTATCTCTGTCAGATTACCATATTTTCCAAGCTTATCCAGATTAGTGAATCTGAAGGTAAAACGTTGATTGTTTTCCAGAGTTAAAAACTTGCGGTAGGCTGCACAGGTATAATCAACAAAAAATGTTTTTCCATTCCCCGGTTCTCCAACAAGAACAAATGCCATTTCAGATGAAGATCCTTTTTCTGCAGCGTCCTTAACAAATGCGACGAAACTGTTGATTTCATTATAAAGACCGACTAGGTGCTTACGGCCTTCTCTGAAGATATTAAAATCATAAGTAGTTTTCCCGTTGACCTTTACTTTTTCAAAAGCATTAGGTCTGTCTAGTATCATTCTGGATACCGACTCGAAAACATTTTCAAATCGCCGTTTTTTTTTGAGGACTTCTTGTATGTGAAAATCTAAAGCACAACTGTTTTTGTTTTTCATAACCCCTGCCTCCCTTTAACTGTATTTTTTCAAATAAATTAAATTTTCTTCATTACACAAAGGCTCAACAGATACTTTATATATATTATAGCTATATTTACCGATTTTGGCAAGTATTTAAGGGAGAGAAGGGCTAATTATGTGTGTGGTGAATTATGAATATGTGAACAAATATCATGGACTGATGTGATAAAAAATAATGTCAAGCTAACCTTAACTATCAGTTTCTTTAGCTATTGTAAGTAACTCTTCATGTTTTGCAT
>CAZGAI010000278.1:0-5624 GCA_964523175.1 uncultured Victivallales bacterium
CATGAACGAATAAATATGCCTTTTTCTAATAGCCTTTTTTGAAGTTCAAGGTTGTTTGATTTAAATCGAAAAAATCTTATGTGAAACTCATAAACGAAATAGGCTAAATAGTATTTGAACGATATATAAGAATTATCGTTCAAGCACTAACTACCTAAAAAATTGAAATGCTGCCAAGCTACCGGAAACAGCCGTATACAATCTTCCTATTCGATATGGGCTAGAAGTTTAGACCGAAAGCACTTAATATTGTCAGTATCCGGTAACATTTTGAAGAATAAACTAATGATATTCTGTTCTTTAAGTATTTCTTTTGATTCAGCAAAATTAATATCATAAATCCAAGTCAGAATAAATATTTTGAATTCATTTAAATTTCTATATGATTCTCTTTCTAATGCATTGCCTTGTGACGCTGCCTTCAAATATTTATCAGATATTTTACCATCCCCGACTAATTCATTATTCCTTTCCCATTCTGGAATATTTTCTATAAAGAACGGAAAAAGGCTGATCTTGTCTGCATCTCTTAGTAATTTTGACCAAAACACATATTCCGGCTTCAAGTTATGAGTAATGTGTTTTTTTGTGTGCTGAGCGATTGCGCAAAGAACAGTATTTTTCGCAATTGGATTTAGCTTTAGTAAAATGCCGGATTTAACAAGCTCTCTACAACTTAAATATCCATGATTTACTGACTTAGAATCTTCAAAAGTATTATAAGTCTTGAATTGCTCAAAACGCCCTAGGTCATGAAATAGACCTATCACCTCAGCCAAATTAATTTTACCGTCATCATTAGTATACTTTTTCGTGACAGCTGTGATATATCGGCAAACCTCATGTGTATGAACTCTCTTCATTTCATAAAAATCAATAATTTGACGTTTTTTATCATAAATATATCTATCAGTATAGTCGTTAAACCATCGTTGAAAAAATGTTAGAATGCCTTCAGGTATTGACTGTGGGTTTATTATGTTGTTAAAGTCTTTATTCATATTTTCTTTAAGCTTTCGAATGTATCTTCCATATCTCCAAAAAAAGCATCTATTTGTTCTTTGTTAAAATGTTTTGTAGAATAATAAAAATTAATTCCAAACCCTTTGTCACTTTCTTCAAAAGATGCGTTTAATAGATAGTTTGATTCAAAGTTACTTTGTGTTTCTGACTGGTTGCCGGTAAGTATCTTTTTGTAATCAATTTTTAAATCTTCTGATTCATTTGACTGATTACTGGCATAAGAACCTCTAAAATTAAGAAGTACTTTTGGATCAAGCTTTTGCATAGTATTTCTTTTATTTCTAGCAACTTTCTTAGACCAAATACAACTATTATATGAAAATTGAGCGTCTACTACATCTGACAAAATTTTATTGACAATTTTAATAATGTTTAGAGAAGGTTTTAAATTGCTAAGCTTCATTTTTATAGGGGCATGTAAAGCAAGCATACCAACGATATTATTAAAATCTGCACTTACATTATTTGCCATGCGTCCACTCAAAACATAATTGGCTAATAAATATTCAGGTTTAAAAAACAAGTTTTTATATCCGAAAGCAAATGCCAAAATAGCTGCTCCGGCTAAACTGGTTTGCAATCTCTGAAGAGTACCCTCTTTCAATTCCTGCAGTTCCTTTTTATCCAAAACTATTTTGAAATAATTTACCATATCTGAATGCAACACTCTCTTTTGTTCAGCAATGTAATCGTTCGGTAATGACAAAATATTTATCCATTTTTTATGTTCATATTCAAAGTTGTCTTCATATCTCTTGAAACAATTCAACCACTTTAAATAAGCTGTGTGATCTTGAATAATTTTATATTTCTGTTGTTTTTCTGCTGATAATAAACTAAGAAACTCTTCCAACAAAATGTTTAGAGAAAAACCATCGCAGATAGAATGAAGCGTATTGAAATATAAATATCCTCCTTTAATCTCAGGAAAATAAAAGAAAGCACAAACTGTTAATCGTGTCGTAAAATTAAGACTTTTGTGTAATTTTCTTAGGGTATCAGCCAAACGATCTTTATAATCTGTTCTTTCTTGATTAAAATAATATGACTTGCAAATTTCTTCATTATCCGGATCATATGCGATATCCCAACCTTTATCTGTCTCTACAAATCTGATATTAAGATTAATGTGTGAATTTCTTAAGATTTCCACTACTGATTTAAATTGTTTTTCACTTACTGGATAGTCAATAAAATAAAAGAAGTCTATAGCATCATTTTTATCTTTATTCATTAATTCCAAAACTCTATTTTGCATTGGAGATAAGTGTATAGAAGAAATATTTATATCATAGCTTGCTCCATCGACTTCATTGCTACTGCTTTTGGACTCTGCTAATTTTGATAATTCAGTTATTGTAGAATGCTGGTACACATCACTTAAATTAAATGTATAGCCTTGTTCTTTGCTCTTGGAGTTAAAGGATATAAAGATCAAAGAATTGCCGCCTAACTCAAAGAAATTATCATTACGTCCAATTTTGTCGATTTTTAATAATTTCTGCCAAATATTTGCTATCATCAACTCAACTTTTCCCTCAGGTTTGCCATACTCTGTAGATAAATCCGGTCGAGAATATTTATTGCCGGTTTGACCGTCATCTTTGTAATCCTCACCGCTTTCATCCAATACAGAAGGAATATTATTAATCTTTGTGATACGTGCTCCGATGTCTACTGTTGAAATCAAAGTTTCGGATACATCTAAGCTACTAGCCATAAAGAAAGCTTCAAGTCCCTCTTTAGTAGTAAAAGCTGTGCTAATGTTCTGTTTGTAAGAATCTATTGTATTCAAAACGGACTGATTAGCTTGTGGAAGTCTAATGCCGGCCGCTTTTTGAAAATCTGTAGCGATTTGCTTAAGACTAAATTCATCAATTATTACAAGAATATTATTATTTGAATCAAATATATGTACACCACAACTTACAGTGCCTGTTTCATCATTCTTATAATTCAATTCAACATAAGCAATCATTTTTTTAGTTAAAGGCGCAAACACCTGCATATTGCTATAGGAAAAAGGCAGGCTAGCTTGATCTATGAATTGAGAAACTATCAAAGAAGTAGCAAAATCCAACAATGAAGGATGCAAAGAATAAAGCTCTAAATCAGATTCAAAATCATCCGGTAAGTCTATAAAAACAACACCACAATTATTATTGTTTATTATCTTATTCTTACATTTCCATCTAGGGCCATACTCCACAGCAACATCATTAAAACGTCCGACATATTTTGCTGTTAGTTGAGTTTTTTCCAGTTCAGTAATTTTAGCATTTAAATCCAAAGGATTTTTTTCCTTTTTAGGTTCTGCATCTTGGATTTTACAATATGCATGAATTATCCATTCAGAAAATAGTTTTGCTTTAGGCTTACTAACAACAAAACAAGTGTATATGTCTTCCTCTTTTTTCGATACAATCGTAAAAACTTCTTTTGTTTCATTTTGTTTAATATTGATAATATTTAAGAAGTAAACCTCTTGGATTAATGTCGCATTTTTGGAGGTATATTCTTTATAAGCAGATTCCATCAGAGCTATCATTGCAGTACCGGGCGCTGTTTGCAGCCCATTTACTTTATGATCACTAAAAAACCAATATTCGTCCTCTGAAAATACTGAAATATAATAAGCATTATTTTTGTCATCTGTAATACATCTATCAAAAAGATGGTGTTTGATATCTTTAACAGTAAAACCATTTTGAGTTAAATCTTTGGACAGGCGCTTATTCATTTCCTTCGCAAACATTCCATCATCCTGCCATGCGTCAAGCCCTATAGATATAGACTTAACTTTTTTATCATGATTTAAGTAATTACAGTAATAATTCAAAAACATATTTGCTGCAGAATAATCTGACTGTCCAAAAACAGAATGAACAGTTATCAATGAAGAACAAAAAAGAAATAACTCAGGTTGAAGCTTAGATAATTCTCTATGCAGGTTAATAGTTCCCGCTATTTTAGGAGCAAAGATTTTTTCAGTATAATCTTTGGTTTTCAGCGTTATAGCCTGCCCTGCCGGTAGTCCGGCACAATGAATAATTCCATCAAGTTTTCTATATTTTTTTTCTATAAAATCGCAAATTTGTTTGAGGTCATTTTTACTCGTAATATCCCCGCTTATTACCTCCAGGCTATTGGCAAACCTGTCTATTGCTGTCAGACTCAATATTGTTTTCTCCGATTGCGAACCTGCAGATAACCAAACATTCTTATGAGGCATCTGTTTCCTGCTTACTAAAATCAGATTAGCAGAATATTTTTTAGCCAGAAGCTTAGCAATATTGAGTCCAATACCACCCAACCCCCCAGTTATCAGATAAATACCGTTCTTTTTAAAAACCTCTGAGACCAATTTTTCTTCAGGTAATGTAATATTCGAACATCCGCTTACCCAACGGTAAGTGCCACGATAAGCAATGGACTCGAAAGTATAAGTTTTCATCACTTTGATCTCATCAAGAACCCTGTTAGCAAAATCCAATGAATTTGTATCATTCACTATTTCAAGATCAACAGACTTGCACAGAATCTTGGAAAATTCTTTAGGGATACATTGCAGCATTCCTAACATAGTAGACTTTTCCGGACATATTTGTTCATTTCCAGTCACATTTTGAAGATAATTAGTCACAACTAGAAACTTGAAACTATCATAATTGTTATTTGACGCGGCAGTCACAATATTCATTAAACTATAAAAACCGATATCATTATAATAATCCGAGGAGTTCATCGTTACTTCGTAAGACTTAGGTAGCAAAGAATCAATCAAACTGAGGTGAATTATATTGTCTATATCTATACTTTCGGATGCCAAAGATTCAAACAATTTATTGTAATTATCACTGTTAGTGAAATTGATACTATAACTTTTATTGTCCTTATCGAAAGAGAAAGTATCCGCATCATTGACCACAAATACAGTTTGTTCTGTCGAATCTAAAATCTTCTTCAATTCATCACCTATGACACTCCTGCCGGTAAAGATCAAAGTATTACCAATATCTCTTTTTTTACCCCTTCCCAATGAGTGCTTTGTCCATGTCGGCTCATAAAACCAGTTATTAAAAGGCTGTTTTTTGAGAGTTTTTTCCTGTATATTTTCTGTAGCCCCTTTATCAGGCATTATCCAATACCGGTTCTTCTTAAAATAGGAAAATGGTATTTGAAGTTTACTGTGTTGTGAAGAGTCATAAAGAATAGAAAAATCTATATTATGTCCATTAACCCATAATTTCCCAAATTCACGATAAAAATAAAATTTTGACGATATATTATCTTTTGCGTCAGGTAGCGAACCGCCAATAATTATATTTTCATCATTAACATGGTTCTGTTTTGCTAATGATTTTAGAGTGTTGCCAGGGCCAATTTCAATAAGAGTAGTATTATCTTGAATAATTTTTTGTACTCCCTCCTTAAAATTCACGATACTGACAATATGTTGACACCAATATTCCGCATTCATAGCTTCTTTCGGTGTAATCCAATCTCCCGTAATATTAGAAACAAAGTTGATTGTGGGCTCTTTAAAAGAGATTGTAGACAAATATTCTTTATACTCCGCAAGCATACCTCTCATCATTTCT
>CAZGAI010000279.1:0-5599 GCA_964523175.1 uncultured Victivallales bacterium
AATTGGTAAAAAGGGGCAGTCTCTGCAAAGTCTGGAACTGTTGCTAAATAGGATGGCTACAAAGAACGATATCGAATGCCCATGGATATCTATTGATATTGATGGATATTCAAAAGGCAATAACGGCCGTGATTATAATAATGACTCGAGACGAAACACAAAACCGACTGGTGAAAGAAGGCCTAGCAGTCCTCAGAAAAAAAACTTCAAGTCTGATGAAAATTCAGAAAATATTAAACTCCAAGCACAGGATGCAGCCAAAGAAGTAAAACGCTGGGGAGAATCTATTACTCTACCTCCAATGAACTCACATGAGCGTCGTCTTGTTCATATGACTTTAAAAGAAGACAGTGGAATAAATACAGAAAGTATCTCTGTAAATGGTTCTGACAGATTAAAGTCTGTAGTTATTTCAATAAATGAAAAATAAAAGTTGTTGAGCTCAGTTGTTAGTTAATGGTACAGTTTTTGATTATTCTTTAACAATTTATTATAATTGTAATTAAAAACTATCAACCAATACCTAACAACCGACAACTATGTGTCTAAAATCTTTTCAGACACGTTCTAATTTGCCTGCTGCTTATAAATCTGCAGTTTAACTTTTAGATATAATTTGCAGTTTACAAAAATATTTTTTTGTAAACAACGGGGTGTGGCTCAGCCTGGTTTAGAGCGTCGCGTTCGGGACGCGAAGGTCGGAGGTTCGAATCCTATCACCCCGACCATGTTTTTTACTTCTTAATCACCACATCAATATCAAAGATTTTCTCTCATAGCGGAAAATGTATTATCTAGAAAAACTTTTTAACTCATATTCAGCTTTGTAGTTATCAGGGCCATCCATTTTTTATTTCCATGGTATCTGCTGTAAAACAGTCGGATATTACCTACACCCTTTAACGGACGTTGCCCATACCCTTGTAGCCTACACGTAAAGAGTTGGCAGCAAGTATGTTAAGTGCTAAATGTCGCGAGAATGTCCGCTTTAAGCAGCAGTCAACTATATTGTATCTGCTTTTGTACTTACTGCACCGCTTTTGTCTATTCAAGAGATGTTTCCGAAGACCGGACAATGTAAAATTTTTATCATTATAGGTATACTTACGGGTACCGTTTTAAATCATACCTAGGAAATGAGTGTTATTCTTTGTAATATTTCTAACCAGATTTATCAGATCCGCACAGGAAGATGTAGTCATCAAATACTCGGATTTTCCCTTCACCTCATCACCAGTGACAGATAATTCAGGACTAAAATGCTTTGAAGGTTTTTCAATCAGGACGAAATAACCATGGAGATTATAAGGCTTTTCTTTATTAATAAGGCTACCATTAATTTCACCAACTGCTATCTGTGCATTCACCAATGAAGACATAAACACAATTAACATAATCTAAAACAATACAAATCCCCTACAATAAACTAATAATTTAATCATCATTCCCCCTTTCTATTACTTGATTAAACAATAGCATCATTGAAAAGGGTCAAAAAAGCCCAGTCTTTCCCCATAGAGTTTTCAAGGTTGCTAACTGTAGCAGGAAAGAAAAGACCTCAGAGAGAGGTTTCTCCTAATTTTAGTCAGTCAATATTTGAATTATTTTTTCGGCTAATTCTATTTTTGACTGAGGAAGTAAATCAATATTACGACCTTTGCTGGAAATCATTGTCACAGCATTATTATCAGATTGAAATCCTAAACCTGAAATTCCAATATTATTTGCGATAATCCAATCCAGATTTTTCTTTTTCAGTTTCATTTTTGCATATTCAATAACTCTTTCAGATTCAGCGGCAAACCCGACCAATTTCTGTTTTTTTTGTCGATGTTTTCCCAGGTAGGCTAAAATATCAACAGTTCTTTTAAGTTCGAGTACTAAATTATCTTTACCACTCTTTTTCAATTTATGCTGATAATATTCAGTCGGCGTAAAGTCTGCAACTGCTGCAGACATAATCACAATATCCGCTTTTTCGTATTCATTTAAAACAGCTTCAAACATTTCAGCCGCAGACTCAACATAAATCATTTTTACATTATTTACTTTTGGTATAGTAACTACTCCGCTAATAAGAATTACTTCATGTCCGGATTTAAAAGCCGCATCAGCCAATGCATAACCCATTTTTCCACTCGAACGATTTGTAAAAAAACGAACTGGATCAATACTTTCTCTGGTAGGACCGGCTGTAATAAGAAATTTCATATAGATTAACTCTCCTGAAGCTATTTATTTACCACGGAAAACTCGTAAAACCACAGAATTCTTTATAAATTAAATTTATTGTTGTTATCAAATCAGTTTCACAATGATAAAACCAAAGCACTTGGATAGAGGCGCTCTCCTGAAACTAATTAACACAACCACCCGATATGTAGACGCAATGCTTGCGTCTCTGCATTATTTAAGACTTAATCAAAAGAATTATTATTGCTGCTATCTTATGGTAAATAGTCCCGGACGAATAATATTTTTTACTAATCTCAAAGCATGTCATCAATCTTAGAAACAATTGAATCAATATCACTGATATGCCCTTTAGCTTTGATACCGCAAGCAAGGTCACCAGTTTCAGGACCTATAAAATGAACTCCTCTTTCCCGCAATATTTTACAATTTTGCTGAACAGCAGCGTGTTGCCACATATTCACATTCATTGCAGGGGCAAGAAGGACTTTCCCTGTTTGGGATAAAGCATAAGTGGTCAGAGCATCATCTGCAATACCGCCGGCATATTTGCCGATAAAATTTGCAGTACACGGAGCGACCACAAGCAGTGATGATTTTTCTGCTAGCTGAATATGCTCCGGTTTCCAGTTATCAATAGACCATAAATCACTAACAACCGGGTTTCGAGAGAGTGTTAAAAAAGTTTGATCGCCTATAAGCTTTTTTGCTGATTCAGTCATAATGACAGTGATATCATATTCTCGTTTCACCAGTTTGCACACCAAGTCTGCTGCCTTATATGCAGCAATAGAACCGGTTACTCCAAGTACTATAGATTTAATCATATTAGCTCAACTTTCGGGTATAATAGTTCTAGTTAAATTTTCTGTTTTGTTGTTAGAGTAAATTTCAAAAAAACTCAAATGAGCAAAAACAAATTAAATAGCAAAGTTTAATTCCCAGATTACAAATATTTTACAATAAATAAATACTAATGATCAAAACGAAAAATATCACATTTAATTTTATAATTTAAAACCTACACTTAGATACTATGCTTCCACTATTCGCTGAGTTTTCTTTGTCAATGCAACTAAAATCGAATTCATATCATCAACAGCTCTCTCTACCTCTTCATTTACCACTAAATATTCATATTTTAAGCAATACATCAATTCCTGCCTGGCATTATTCAGTCTTTCCTGAATCGCTTCCTCTGTTTCAGTGCCACGTCCTCTGAGACGCTTTTCCAATTCACAAAAATTCGGGGGGGCTATAAAAATATACTCAGCACATTTTTTGAGTAAACTGTCTTGAGCTGCTGTCTTCTTTATTCTTAACGCTCCCTGAACATCAATATCCAATAAAACATTTTTCCCGGAAACAACTTCCTGCATGACTTCATCTCGAAGAGTACCATAATAATTACCATGCACATTTGCATACTCTATAAATTCATTGTTAATAATTCTCTCTTTAAATCTGTCTTCACTGATAAAGTAGTAATCTACACCATCCACTTCACCCTTTCGAGATTTTCTAGTAGTACACGAAATAGAAAACTTCAGGTTGTTATCCTTAATGACTTTTTTGCATATAGTTGACTTTCCAGCACCACTTGGGCCAGATACGACTAATATTACTCCCAGTTTGTTATACTTACTTATTTCAAATTCAACCTGTTTATTCATCATTACCGCTTCCCTAAATTTTTCTCGCTAAACATCGCTTCAGTATCAAATAGCCAATCCTTATGTATATAATTCCTATAAAAAGCCAAACCCCAACCAATCAGCTGATTGTTTTCAAAAACTAATGGTGAGCACTCGCTTTCAGTAACGACAGCATCCGCCCAATCCCATGTCGTATAGTAATATAATATATCTGCAACATGAAATTCTCGTTGTATCTGAGGAGCTCCCATTATATCTAAAGCCTCCTGTTTAGTCATTCCTTTTTTCAGTAGCTTTAAATTTGCAATATTCACAGATCTCAGGACAAATCCAGGATCATATTTATTGATAAACTTACACGAAACTAAAAGGGAACAAATTAATCCGCATATAACAATATAATATACTTTCCTCATAATATCCTCAATATTAATAATTAGAATCTGCACGAAAAGTATTTCATGCTCGGTTCTGGTTTTAAGTGTTAAGTTTTAGGTGTAAAGTAATAAAAAAATATTTATTAATTTTTCTTTAACTTCATAGATCTAAGATCGTTAATCATTGTTCTTAAATTAGTGCCTATTTTGTTTTTTACCTTGCCAGACAGTTAGATCAATTCTACTATAAGTAAAAACATCAGCCGCACTGTCATAATCTATCAATGCCCCACAGGCATTTTTAGTAACTGAACCAATTATTATTTCCCCTCTTCCAGTATCATCAATATCTGCCGCTGCCGAATGGACGTGGCCGCATATTGATAAATCAAGCTTCTTCTTTTGAAGTTCATTAGCTATTTTTTTTTGACCCCACAATTTATGTCTGAACCTCAATATGGGATGTTCTTCCAGTAAAGGGTAATGGCCCACAAGTATTTTGGGCCTTGTTCCTTTCTGTTTAATCCAATTATAAACATAATTTACTGTATTTTTTTTCATTATACCAGTAGATAAAACAAGATTTACAGGGTAGCATTCGCTAACAAAACAAAACTCCAGATCATCAATTGTAATGGAAAACGGAAGATTTTCATATTTATATTTTCCACTGTTTAAATAATTGAACGTGTCTTTCAGTGCCTTGAAGCACATAGATTCTTTAACATATATATCGTGGTTTCCCGGAACATAAAAAAAATTTATTTTAGGATTGTTTACCAGAGGTTTTAGTATTTCGCAAGTTTCTTCAAACTCAGAAGGTTCTCCGCTTGTACTAATATCTCCACCGCATATAACAACATCAGGCAAAGTATCAAGCACATACTCTACCATTTTATATAGCCATTTCTGGTTATGTTGATGCTGCCTGCGATAATGATAATTAAAAAGACCAATTACCCTTTTATCAAAAAGAGATGCCCATCCGGAAGGCTGTCCGCAGGCATGTGAATCAGAGAAGGCAACTATTTTCATACTATTATATATTCTTTCTTAGAGCTAGATTGCATACGGTTCGGATCTTAAGGCGCAAGATTTGTGTCGACAAACGTGCTACCCGGACTATACTGCAATGTGCCACATTTTACTTTTACCTATTATAATAAAACTTTACCTGCAAAAAATGACACTGATTTGAAAAATTCACAAACACAGTTAAAGCTTGCAATGTACAGTACCTTTTTTAGTGAAAAACTTCCATTAAACATTTATTTTTTGGTATAAATCTATACTAAAATAGTATTTTTTGGAAGATTTTAAGTATCTTCTTTAAAAGTTGAGGTAAATGATTAATAAAGCTTGTTAAATTACATT
>CAZGAI010000280.1:0-5586 GCA_964523175.1 uncultured Victivallales bacterium
GAACCTACGACCAAGTGGTTAACAGCCACCTACTCTACCGCTGAGCTACGCCGGAGCATGAATCATTTTTAAATGATGAAATGTAATTAACATCTTTAAAAAAAATATTCAAACAGAAAATGATTTTTTTTCTAAAAAAAATGACTTGCAGGTTTACCTGCTTAACTTCACTACTTAGTTTTTAATATAGCGCCGGTATCCGCACTGGTTGCCAAAACAGTATACCTGGCAAGCCAGCCTTTTGTATATTTAGGTGCCGGTGCAGTCCAGTTTGCTCTCCGCTTTTCAAGCTCAGCGTCTTCCACATGCAGTTCAATTGAACGATTAGGGATATCAATAGAAATAATATCACCTTCTTCGATTAAACCGATAACTCCGCCTGCAGCTGCTTCAGGACTGATATGCCCAATGCATGCACCTCGCGTGCCGCCACTGAACCTTCTATCTGTTATAAGTGCTACGCTTTCTCCGAGTCCCTGCCCCATGATATAACTTGTAGGAGCAAGCATTTCCTGCATTCCAGGTCCGCCTTTAGGCCCTTCATAACGAATTACTGCAACATCTCCGGATTTCACTTTGCCCTCAAGGATTCCTTCACAGGCTTCTTCCTGGCTTTCAAAAATAACTGCAGGACCTTTATGCACAAGCATTGAAGGTGATACACCTGCGGTTTTTACAACAGAGCCTTTCTGTGCAACATTTCCAAAAAGTATAGCCAACCCGCCATCTTTGCTGTACGGGTTTTCCAAAGTCCTTATTACTGTTCCATCCGGTGAATCAGCATTCTTAATCTGTTCGCCTAGAGTTTTACCTGATACAGTAAGGCAATCAAGCTTTAATAAACCTGATATTTTAGAAACTTCTTTCAGGATAGCACTAATCCCGCCAGCATTATCCACATCTTCAATATGAAAGGCAGAAGACGGAGATACTTTACAGATGTTTGCTGTTTTGCGGCTAATCTCATCTATTTTTTTTAGATTAAGCTGACCATCACATTCATTTGCTATTGCCAATGAATGAAGAACTGTATTTGTACTGCCCCCCATTGCAACATCAAGAGCTATTGCATTCTTGAATGCATCTTTAGTTGCTATATTTAACGGAAGAGGACCGTTGTCTTTGGCCATTTCTACAACTCTCTGTGCCGCTGTTTTCCAAAGCTCCACTCTTTCAGGTGTGTCAGCCAAAATTGTACCGTTACCCGGCAGTGCCAACCCAAGAGCTTCAGTTAAACAGTTCATACTGTTAGCTGTAAACATACCTGAACATGAACCTTCACCCGGACAGCCGCATGATTCAAGTTCATTCAGACCCTCATCAGAAAGTTTACCCATTTTGTGCTTTGCTACACCTTCAAAAACAGAGATTAAATCGCATACGGAACCGTCTTTTTTCTTTCCGGCTCTCATCGGTCCACCTGAGGCAAAAATGGTAGGAATATTAAGACGCATAGACGCCATCAGCATTCCCGGCACAATCTTATCACAGTTAGGAATACATATCATTGCATCAAATGGGTGTGCGCTGAGCATAGATTCAACTGTATCTGCAATCAATTCTCTGCTTGGAAGAGAAAATTTCATACCTTCATGCCCCATCGCGATCCCGTCGCAAATTGCAATGGTGTTAAACTCAAAAGGGACACCTCCGGCTTTACGGATTTCATCACATATAAGCTCTGCTACTTTATTTAGTTTGCAATGCCCTGGAACAATGTTTGTATACGAATTACAAACGGCTATAAAAGGTTTTCTAATATCTTCCCTTTTTATTCCTGTTGCATACATCAAAGAGCGGTGCGGCGCACGCTCCGGGCCTTTTTTTATAATATCACTACGCATTTTGTTACCTCTTTTTTGCTGTTAGCCCACTACACGGGTTTAACAATAATTCTATATTATCTAAATTTTGTCTTAATTCTTCTTTTTCTGAATCATTCAAATCTTTTAAAATACATTTGATATGATTATTGGTTTCATTATTAAGATTATTATGTATTTCAATTCCCTTTGCTGTTAGAGAAATAATCTGTTTTCTCCCGTCGTCAGATGAGCTTTCTCTCTTTATGTAACTGTTTTTCTCAAACCTTTTGATCATTCGGCTCATATAACCCGTATCAATTTCTAATGCCAATACAATCTCTTTTGAAGTGCAATGCTCTCTTTTGCCTAACTCAAAAAAAACTCTAGCTTCGGTAAGTGAAAATTTACTTTCAAGTAAATTATTATTATATAATCCAAAAAATTGAATATAAAAACGGTTAAACTGCCTGACGCGTTCAATTATTGCCTGATTTTTCATCGAAATATTCCTCAATAAAGATTTAGAAAGTAGAAAGTACTCTCCTCTTTTGTTTTGTCAAGCAAATTTAGTTGACAATGTCAACTTTTTTTGCAAAGTATTCGTGACCTGTTTTGAGGTTACTTCCTGTATCAAATTTTCAAATCACATTACCTTATTGAATAAATTATAATTTTTTAAGCTTATACTTTGGAATATATTAATATTACGATTAGATTATTGGGTTACAATTGAATTAGAATGTTTTAATATTAGGGAATATAATAATGTTTGATGGATTATCCGGCAAATTACAGGACGTTTTCAAGAAACTAAGAGGACAGGCAATACTGTCTGAATCTAATATAACTGAAGCGATGCGCGAAATACGCCTGGCGCTTCTTGATGCAGATGTAAATTACGAAATAGCTAAAGATTTTGTGGATTCTGTAAAAAAAGAATGCACAGGTCATGAGGTATTAAAAAGCGTTACACCCGGTCAACAGGTTATCAAGGTTGTTAACGATAAACTTATTGAGCTGATGGGAACAAGTGAAGCAGAACTTGATATAACTTCCAAAAGCCCTGCTGTAATAATGATGGTAGGGCTTCATGGTAGCGGAAAAACGACAACTTCTGCCAAACTTGCCGCTCATTTCAAGAAAAAAGGAAAACGTGTAATGCTTGTTGCCGGAGACGTATATCGTCCTGCAGCAATTGATCAGCTGGAATTTTTAGGAAAACAGATAAGTGTGCCGGTATATTCAAACCGCCTACAGCCCCAAGTTGATCTTATAGCTAAAGAAGCAAGAGAAAAAGCTAAATTTGAAGGAACAGATGTTGTCATTATAGATACTGCCGGACGCCTGCAGGTTGATGCAGATATGGTACATGAGCTTGTAATGGTTTCCCGTACAGTTATGCCTACAGAAATTCTGCTAATTGCAGATTCAGCACTGGGACAGGAAGCTGTGTCGGTTGCTGACAATTTTCATAAGGCCCTTGGCCTAACCGGAATAATTTTAACAAAGCTCGACGGTGACGCACGTGGTGGTGCTGCATTATCTATTAGGAAAGTTACCGGATGCCCGATCAAGCTTATCGGTGTTGGCGAAAAGATTGAAGACCTGGAAGTCTTCTACCCTGATAGAATGGCTTCAAGAATACTGGGAATGGGTGATATCGTTTCATTGGTTGAAAAAGCCTCAGAAGAAATTGATGCAGAAGAAGCAGAAAAACTTGAAAAGAAATTGAGGAATAATCAGTTCGATCTGGATGATTTTCAAAACCAGTTGAAACAGATGAAAAAGCTAGGCGGTGTCGAGAAAATATTAAAAATGCTTCCTGGCGGTAAAGCTCTGAGCAAAGGGAACCTAGACACAAAACAGTTTTCAGCACTGGAAGCAATAATTAGTTCCATGACTAAAAAGGAAAAGAGCAACCCTGAATTAATTGACTTTTCAAGAAAAAAGAGAATTGCCAGAGGAGCAGGAGTCAAACTTCAACAGGTAAGCGGGTTGCTTAAACAGTTTTTCATGATGAAAAAGGTGATGAGAAAACCTTCATTAATGAACAATGCCATGAGCGGAATGGGTATGGGAATGCCGCCTGGAATGGGTGGTGGCGGTATGGGAAAAACTATACGCGGCAGCAACTTTACTAAGAAGAAAAAAAAGAAAAAGAAACGTTAACCCCGGAGCGGCTTAACCGCAAAGTCCGCAAAAAACTATGTAGCACAAATAAAAAATTGTTTTTGAATGGGACATGCATATTAATCTAAATTAATAAAAACAAGAAAATAACGGATTATAATATGAATGACTATATAATGGTTACCGGCAGTGCCGGTTTTATAGGATTCAGCTTGAGTCTTGACCTTTTAAAGGCCGGGTATAATGTAGTTGGTGTTGATAACTACAATGACTACTATCTCCCTGCTTTAAAAGAGGGGCGTGGTGATATTTTAAAAAAATACAGTAATTTCACTGAATACAACGTTGATTTGGCAAATTATGATGATTTGGAAGAAGTTTTTAAAAAACATCAATTTTCATGTATAGTTAACTTAGCAGCACAGGCTGGTGTAAGATATTCTATAACCCATCCATTCGTTTATGAAAAATGCAACTTATCCGCATTTCTAAATATCTTGGAACTTGTCAGGCATTATAGCGTACCCAGGCTTGTCTATGCTTCCAGCTCAAGCGTATACGGTGGAAATAAGAAAATACCTTTTTCTGAAACTGACCCTGTAGATAACCCTATATCACTGTATGCAGCAACCAAAAAAGCCAATGAACTGATGGCACATTGTTACACTCATCTTTATGGATTTCAGTCAATCGGTTTG
This sequence comes from uncultured Victivallales bacterium, assembly GCA_964523175.1. Taxonomy (GTDB): domain Bacteria; phylum Verrucomicrobiota; class Lentisphaeria; order Victivallales; family GWF2-38-69. The sequence continues at coordinate 4,634 of CAZGAI010000280.1, forward strand.
CGTTTCTTTACCGTGTATGGTCCATGGGGACGTCCTGACATGGCAATGTGGCTATTTACAGAAGCAATGCTCCATGACCAGCCAATCAAAGTTTTCAATCATGGTAATATGAAACGGGATTTTACATACATTGATGACATAGTAAATGGTGTAAAAGGTTCAATTTTTTCTCAAAATCTTGATCAGTATGAGATATTTAACCTTGGCAACAACAGAACAGAACAGCTCATGGATATGATTTCTTTTATAGAAAAAGAACTTGGGATTGAAGCAAAAAAAGAGATGCTCCCCATGCAAGCAGGAGATGTTCCTGAAACTTTTGCTGATGTTGAGAAAGCAAGAAAAAAACTTAATTACGAACCAACAACCCCTATAAGCATTGGAATACCAAAATTTATTTCCTGGTTCAATGAGCACAAAAACCTTGCAGAGCTTGTTTATCAGACAAGGTAAGATTTTTTCACCTAATATTACATATATAGTGATATTCAAATGGAAAACAATATGTTTCAATAGAGTTAATGAAATTACAGTTAGAAGTGCATAGTGACATTTTATTAAAAAATCATATAAAGTAATATATAATAGCCTAATATACTTATATGAGAACGCCAAGCGAAGCTGATGCAAACAAGTTGGCTAACCCTATAAATATTTTCTTCTATAATTTATGTTAAAATCTTTTTGTGGTAAGGAAAAAGAATTGCAATAGTATCTTAATAATTCATCATTATTCGTACTTTTTAAAGCTTCTGCTAACATTCTTTCTTCGTGGCTTTGTGTTTTTATGAGATAAATTGGTTGCGGCTCCGCTGGTTTGAGGATATATAATTTCTATTGCAAATATATTTGGTGAATCAATATCTACGGCTATGCTGGTAGGCTTAGTGTTCATTATACGGATATTATTTCTAAAGACAACACTTAAGTAGTTTAGCTCTAAAATTTTAAAG
>CAZGAI010000281.1:0-5548 GCA_964523175.1 uncultured Victivallales bacterium
CAATGCTGTTTCATTCATTACCAGACGGCGACGATTTCTCCCGGCAGCCCGCAGGTTTGTGTATAATTCATCCACGGGCCTGATATCCATTGCCCGTCTATTGATAACGGCCTGGGCAATTCCGTTTAAATCAAGAGCGTCTGAACTTGCTCGGTTATTACTTCTGTATCTAGATGCTTCAGCTGCATTTACAGAAACGAAATTATATCCTGAAAGCCTCAGAGTATGAATGAAATTAACCATATAGTTAGGAGGATCTTCGCAGCATATAATAATATTTTCACGTTTCAAATGATATTTTTTACATATTTTAATAATTCGATCCATCAGGAATGAAACTCCCTGTGAATCATTGTGGACAGTCAAAGCTTTTCTTAAAATGTGTTCCCCTGTTGCAAAACAAAACTGTACGGTATGATTTTCTTTGGCATGGTCAAGCGGAACAATTAAAATCTTGTCAAAACGATTTTCTCTGGAAAAAATTTCCGTTACAATTTGACTTCTCAACGGATAGACTGTCTTTTTCATATTATACTCCCTGCCTGTTAAATTTGCATGCGACAGTGCACTGGGTGCCGAGACATATCGCGATGCTCTTAATTTTAGCCGACTTTTCGTGCGGCTCTACAGGCGGGAGTTCTTTTACATATTTATAGGTTCTGTTTCCCCCGGACCCCTTTCGTTAACACCTGCAGAACCATTTACTGAATCTTCGTCGAGTTCTTCCATTGATCCCCTGTACAATTAGAAAAAAATGACCAAGGTGCATAGCGCTAAGGTTATTCTACTGCCGACATCAAACTCCAGTGCTGGAAAAAATACTAAAAATACTTATTTTTAAGTTAATTCTTTATTGCTGACCAAGTTTAACTTGTTATTTTTTCTGTTATTTGTTATAATATATTACCAATGGTATTGTATAGAGAATGTTGATTCATTCTACTATCTAGTTTAGTATAAAAAATTGTTTTTTAACATGCTGATAGACTGCATATCTTAGTTTCCAGATAAAAAAGCAGATTTAACTTAGCAGGAAAATCTAATAAGAAATGAAATATTTTATATGACACCTCAAGATTATAAATTTGTGACTATAGACGGCGTTTCGATTGCGTATACAGAGCGGGGAAGCGGACAACCTATTTTGTTTATACATGGTTTTTCTTCATTTTCATATGGGTGGATGAAAATGATTAATTTTATGCCTGCTAAATTCAGGTTTATTACTATAGATTTGAAAGGACACGGGTACTCTGAAAAGATCTGTGATGATGAACTTGCCTTGTTCGACCATACAATTATTGTTAAAAAATTTATCAAATTTATGAATCTTGATGATCTGGTTCTGGTTGGGCATTCAATGGGAGGAACCATCAGTCTGCTCGCTCTCTTTGATGAAGAAATCGAAAAACGAACTACTAAGCTGATCTTACTGAATAGTGCCGGCTTTGTGAAAAAACTTCTTAATTTTGTAGACATGGTTGCTGATTCTTCCCGAAGATCAAAGTTTAAACTGGGAAAGGAGGATTTGCTGGCTTTGTCTCTGCTTGAATCAGTTTACTATGATAATAGTAAAATCTCATTTGAGAATGTTAATGAATATGGAAATATTTTTCGTATGAAAAATACTATTGACTGCCTCTGCGAAACAGCCAAACAGTGTGTTTGCGTTGATATTGTGTCATTTCATAAAAATATTAGAAATATCACAACTCCTACTCTGATAATTTGGGGGGACAATGACTCTATGTTGTGTAAGGATTATTCAACCCTATTTCTGAATGAGCTTTCTAACTCAAAGATTGAACTAATACCTGAGTGCGGGCATAACCCACAGATGGAAAAACCATTAGAAACAGCTGAAATTATTGCGGATTATCTTGATGTATCTTCCACATCTAAAGTTCCTAAACCGATTTCTAAGAAAACAGGAAGGAAAGTAAAGGCAGGTATAAAATCTGAAACGATGGAAGAAAGAGTGCTTTCTTCAATAAAAAATATTAAAAAGTCCTCCGAAGATTATGTTCAAAATATTAAAATGAGAAGGCTTGTAGATCGCTGGACTTTCGGCGTTTTCTTTATGGTTTTTGTGCTGAAAATTCTGCAGTTATTAAAGAAAATTGGAATTAAAACAGGTGAAAATGGATGGCGTAGACTTTCAGGTGTTTTTCTGCGTAACGAACACTCTAAATTCATTTTAGCCAGTTTTAGGCTGAACTTTCATGGGGAGGATGAAACTCCGAACGATAAAGATGACGCAAAAAAGATATTAGTTGGAAAGTTGATGAATTTTCTTCGTAGCAAACCATCGTGCCACTGGGCATTAAAATGGAGTGTTTTCAGGACTAAAAGAAAACAAATATTTTTCACTGATATTATTGAAGCTGAATTTTCTAAAGACGGTACACTGCTAAATATTACTCCTTATTTTGATAGTACAAGAACTAGTTTTACTATGCTTAAGAGTGAAATTATAAAAGAAGCGCTTGATAGAATAGTTCAGGTCTATAATTCAAACGAAGAAAAGCAGATAGAAGATCATAAACGGCCTTGGAGAACTCATAAAAAACTACGCCGTTGGGTTTATAGGACACGAGGATTGTCTTTTGGAGGGAAATCTGAACTTTGTCATTTAATAGATCGTGTACAGGATGGAACATTTATTCGGTTTGAAGTATTGACGGATGATCCTGAAATGCTTATCCAAAAAAGACTTGCTACACCGAATATGAAAAAACGAAGACACCTCGGTTTTGGTTTACTTAATGTTGTATGCCGTATTACCGCAGACTTTAAAGAGTCTGATTTATGGTTTCAGTATCATCATGTACCTGTTGATGGGATGCCTATGCAGGAGATGCTGTGGAATCTTAAAGAAGAATGGGGTGAAGTCGGACCAGTAACATATCCTGCTTTAACAAGTCCTGCGGCACAACCTGAAATTTTTTATTTTGGCAATAAATTATTTCGGGCAAGGGTTTATATAAATTTTGATAAAGTGCTGGGTGTTAGGAAATACCTTAATTCTAAATACTATGTAGAAATGGGTGGCTATGCCTCAGTCGCCAGTTTGATTATCTGGGGATTAGCAGAACAGAAGTCTTTCCGTGAGCGTAAATTTCTTGTTCCTCTTGATACAGAATCTTCTTCAGGTCACCATCAGGACCGTAATATCAGCTTGATTTTTATTCGTCCCGGCCAGTATATTATTGAGAATGATCATTTACAGGGTTTTTTCAATTTTCAGCGAGAGTATAATCGACGCTTGTTTGCCACTAAACTTGGAAAGAGCGAGAGCTATGAGCTTATTGAACTCTATTCTATGGTGCATCCATTGGTATGCAGAGCTGCAAGGTATGTCATCCCTAAAGCTATGGGAGAAATTTTAGGAACTGCCGGTTTAACTATACTGAAAGACTCCGAAATGTTTATCTGTCCACTTACAGACCTGCAGTTTAATGGTTTTGCCGCTTTGGGTAACTTGAGAATGCCTACCGAAGATGGAAAAACAGCCGGGGCGGTTAGTATCTGCAGTGTTAAAGATGAAGTTCGAGAATATATCAAAGCCATATATCATCTTGCAGAGAACTATCCTGACTATCTAAATATTAAACTTTAATAGTCTATTTTGCCTCTTGAACCTTTTAGTTTAGCATGTTTTTTCTTTTGTTCCAGGCGTTTTACTTTAGAGCCGTATGTGGGTTTAGTGGATTTTCTTTTTTTATTTACTGATGTTGCTTGCTTTATGAGTTGTTGGAGTCGCAATAATGAATCTTCTTTGTTTCGTTCTTGTGTACGAAACTTTTGAGCTTTTATTATGACAATTCCACTTTTTGTGATGTGACTGTCTTTAAATTGTAAAAGTTTTTCTTTGTAGTAGTCAGGCAGTGATGAAGCTTTTATGTCAAAGCGTAGGTGTACGGCTGTCGATACCTTGTTTACATTTTGGCCACCGGCACCCTGAGACAGGATAGCTGTAATCTCTATTTCATGATCAGGAATGAATACTTTTTTTGATAAATATAGCATATTATACTATTTAATATTTACGGAGATTTTCAATTGACTAAGAGAAAAAAGTTATTACTGATTTTTGCTGGCACTATTTTGGCTGTTATATGTATTTACTTTATTTTTCACGGCTGGGTGATTGCTTATACCGATGATGCATATATTCGTGCCCATGTAGTGGTCGTAAGTCCGAGAGTAAAAGGACATATACAGGATATTTTTGTAAAAGACAATCAATATGTGAAAAAAGGTCAGCAGCTTATGCAGCTTGACCCTTATCCCTATCAACTGAAGCTCAATGTTGAAAAGTCAGCACTAAAACAGCAGAAAACACAGTTAAAAATATTAAAGACAAGGCATAAAACTTCCTCATTGAAACTGAAATCTATTCAGAATGAATATGACCTGGCTGTTGTAAACTATAATCGTTACAGAAAACTTGCTAAAGACGGAGCAGAGTCCACTCTGTCTTTTGAAAAAAGAACTGTATTACTTGACGAAGCAAAAAATAAGTTAACAGAATCACAGGAGCAGTGTGAGTATTGGGTAGATATGATTAATGCACAGGAAATCGCTATTGATTCAATCAAGTCAAAAGTTTCCCTTGCTAAATATAATCTAGATCAGACCATGATTTATGCTGATGCTGATGGTTTTGTTACTCACTGTAATGTCAGACCGGGAGACTATGCCAACCAGGGTGACCCCATGTTTGTTCTTATAGAGGATAATTACTGGTGGGTGATGGCAAATTACAAAGAAAGCGTACTACGGCATATCAAACCTGGACAGAGGGTTTGGGTCAGTTCGGATATGTATCCGTTTAGAATATTTACAGGAGAAGTAGAATACATCGGCCGAGGAACAAGCAGGAATAAGGAGAAGGATAAAGCACTTCCATATATAAAACCAACAACTGACTGGATTAGATTGCAGAGACGATTTTCTGTTAGGATTAAATTTGATGATCTCCCAAAAGATGTTAAACTGTGTGAAGGTGCTAGTGCAAGAACGTTTATTATTCTATGATAGATACAGGTTTGTTAATGAAGAAGACTACTCAAAAAAAAAGACCGGAAAAATTCAACATAACTGATTATTTATATTACGGCCCATTACTCTTTATCATTATTGTTGCACTTCTATTGATTTTGCAAATATGGTTTTAGACCAAATCACTAAATCACTAAATCACTAAATCACTAAATCTAAACTATGCCTTTAGCTTACCACCACAATTTAATTTATAATGACCTTAAGGATTCTGTTGAAAAATTCTCATGGGGTAGTCAACAGACAAAAATGGCCTTAAAAACTGCATTGGCTTGTACAACTGCAATACTTATAGCTAATGCAGTCAGACTTGATTACCCTTTTTGGTGCGGAATTACGGCTCTGGTGATGATGAGATCTAATGTAGGAGCAAGCTTTAGTAAAGGCTGGATGAGATCTGCCGGATGCACTTTGGGGTGTATTCTCTCTATTTTTTTTGTGGGATATCTTGTACAAAACCCTCTTTTTTTTTCATTATATATTT
>CAZGAI010000282.1:0-5546 GCA_964523175.1 uncultured Victivallales bacterium
AAAAAAGCTAAGTCCTTGACGTTAAACTTATCATTTTTCAGTTAATTATTAATTGGAAATATAGTAAAGACATATTACTTATATTCTATAGTAACATAATTATGTATAAAAATAAAGAGTGTAACCTATAGTATTTCACATAAACGGGAACAAAAAAGCAATATCAAATCTTACGGCAGCCATTTGTAGATTGTTATTACACCTTAAACACAGTACAGCTGTAATAAAAAATACTCCTTTTGATACAGCCCACCACTAACATTTGTTTGGGGTTTTAACTTAGCATTAAGATTATATATTAAGAGAGTAATCCCATTTAAAGGGGTTACAATTTCAACCCTACGACTATGCTTGAAGTATATAATTTAAACCAAAGCTGAGCACGAGACACTTTTCATTCAGGTTCTAATTATAAAGGTATAAAATTATGAATATTTGTAAATTCTACTGTAAGAAATGTAATAAGACATACTTAATAGATAAAATCCGTTTAAAATGTGATTGTGGTAGTTTATTAAACCTTAATTTTCAGCCGGCTTTTGACCTTGATAAAATCAGAGCTAGAAAGCCGACAATGTGGCGCTATAGGGAAGCAATACCTATAAACTGCGATAAAAATATAGTTTCTTTTGATGAAGGATTTTCGCCTCTGTTGAAAATTGATTTTAACGGCTATCCTATTATGATAAAACAGGACCATCTTTTTCCATCCGGTTCCTATAAAGACCGCGGAGCTTCTGTTTTAATAAGTAAAATAAAAGAGTTGGGTATTTTAAATGTTGTTGAAGATTCATCAGGAAACGCAGGAAATGCTGTTGCCGCATATTGTGCAAAGGCAAAAATTAAGTGTGAGATATATGTACCTGAAAAAACTTCACCTGCCAAGCTTCATCAAATAGAAAACTATGGAGCCGGGCTTATAAAAACTCCCGGCAGTAGAGAGAAAACAGCCGGTGCAGTACTTAAAGCAGCAAAAAAAAAATACTATGCAAGTCATACTTGGAACCCTTTTTTTTTTCATGGCACAAAAACTTATGCCTTTGAAGTAGCAGAGCAGCTTGATTGGACCTCACCCGATACGGTTATCCTTCCTGTGGGTAACGGTACAATACTCTTAGGAGCATATATTGGTTTTACTGAACTTTTTTCGGCTGGTATTATTAAGAAAGTTCCGAAGTTGATAGGGATACAGGCTAAAAACTGTGCACCATTGTTCCATTCTATAACCAATAACTTGAAAACTATATCCCCTTCCCCAACTAAGCCAACTATAGCAGAAGGCATTGCAATAGCTCAACCGGCAAGAGGAGTGGAAATTATAGAAGCCATCCAGGAGACAAATGGTACAATATTATGTGTTAGTGAAGCAGAGATAAAGGAGTCCCATAAAGTAATGGGTAAAAAAGGATACTGCATAGAACCTACTTCTGCAGCAACAATTGCCGGTATATATAAATATTTAAGGACAAATCCTAAAAAAGAAACCATAGTTTCCATCTTTACAGGACATGGACTTAAATCTCTATAACGCAATATTATTACAGCCAATTATTTAATAGGCTCATTCTCAATTTTACTTTTAACCATATAAAAAGCTATCAAACCAATAATTGCAAATAACAATGAAATAATAATTAGTCCTTCAAGAGGATCACTATGAAAAAGTGTAACAAGTGTTACAGCTATCCCCATCATAATGCTATTAATACTCATTGCAACTCCTAACGCAATACCACCTTTACTCTTGAAATGGTTGATAGTAATGACCTGAGTCGTAGGATTGGTCAAGGCATTTGCAGCACGCATAAACATTGAACCTAGAGTTATAAGTATGACAACGATAACAGGAAGAACAAAAGCTTTTGCTGCAAATATAATCAATGCTCCGGCAAAGGTCGAGAAGACCCCTATTGCGATAATCTTGTTATATTGTGTTTCAGCTCTATTTAGAAAGAGCATATATTGGTTGCCAATCAGATAGGCTACAGCCATAAGAATGTAAATGTATGAGTAGTTGATCGGAGTAATGCCAAGGTTGTCAATAAATAAATAACTGGAAATTCCTATAAATGCAAAAAAAGCACCGGTAGCACTGACATATATTAAAGTTATTGCTAAAAAGAACTTATTTTTTAAAAGAACTACGTATTTTAGAGTATACTTACCAATTTTTGGTAAAGCAGGAAGTCTATTTGAATTTGTTTCAGGAAGAATTTTAAATGCAATAAATAAAAGAATCAGTCCTACAATCCCGATAAAAACAAAGCAGCTCCTCCAGCCGAAATGATGCGATAGATAAGCACCTATTACAGGAGCAATTGCAGGAGAAACAACTAAACCTGATAGTATAATGCCGTTAGCCCTAACCTGCTCCCTCTGATTCATAATGTCTTTCAAAACCTGACGGCTGACTATAAAAACAAATGCTATTGCTGACTGTCCAAAGCGTAAAATAATGATCAGATATATTGATGTAGATATGCTTATTAAAAAGGAGGATAATGTAAACACAGCAATAGAAATTAATATTACCGGCCGCCTTCCGTAACGACAGCTGAAAAGATCAGCAAAAAGTACAAATACTCCACCACCTATTGTATATACAGATATGGTCATATTAACTATATTAGGTGTCGTATTGAAGTCTCTTACTAAAGCCGGCAGTGTTGTAATATAAATATCAGTAGCGGCTAACCCCAAAAAAAACATTGATGCCATAAGGGCTAATATATAATTTTTGTTCATTTCTCCCATATTTTCTTTCCCTAATATGTAGAAGCCATATCTATATAATAGTTTTGTGCGATTTATTCTATGTCAAACATGAATAATAAATTAGTAAACATATTGATTCCGATTCCTGATTTCATACCTAGATGTGTACTGTACAAATAGTAAGAGCAAAGCGAAAAACTAACTTCAACTTTCCTATTTTGTGTTGATTTTTATTATCTGCACTTATGTCGAAAACTACGATTTTTTAGGTTTTCGTAATTCCCTGTTTTTTGCAATAGCACGTTTGATTTTTACTGAGTAAGGAATCAGTAATACGACTAACACAATTATTGGGATGAGAGGTGCTTTAATTGCAGTAAGCCCGCCGAACTGATCAAATAAAGTACCAACAATCCTTGAACCAATAGTACCTCCTAATGCAGAAAACAGAAGTATAACACCAGCCATCGAACTGTGAAGTCTGGAAGGCTGTGCACTTACAATAGTTGAACATATTGTAGGGTATATCGGTGCGATAAATAGTCCTGCAATCGGGATTAACAAAGCCGCAAACGGCAGATTGGCCCAGTCAGTATATGAAATACCTCTATTGCTAACCTGCGTCGACACAAAAACTGCTATGACAAAAATGACAAAGGAAATTATTAATGTAAAAAATAACAGTTTAACCCAGCTGATTTTTTTCATGCTCAGAGCACCGAGAAAACGCCCTATACACAAAGCAGCCGGAAACAGGCTTGCTACTTGTAGACTCAGGCCGTCTGATATATGCAGAATTTTGTTGTTGAAAGTTGGAAGCCAGGTAGTAACGCCCTGTTCAATAAAAACATAAAAAAAAGTCATTATAATAAAAAGCCAGACTATATACTTTCTAAAAAGAGATGCCATACCTTTTACATCGTCTATCATCTCCTCCTTTGGTGACTTCATTTCATGCTGAATTTTGCTTTCGTCAAGCTTAACAATGAAAACTACAAAAAGATTAACAACGCACATAATACTGAAAAACCAGAACGCAGTAGTCCAGTCTCCCATACTTACAAAGAATGAATAAATCCACATTCCAGTCATAACACCGGCCATAAACATACCCTCTAGCATAGAGAAAAAACTCGCATGTCTACTAGGATCTTCAACAAACAGGCTAACTGAAGCATAAACGGTAGTTTTTATTAGTGCAAAACCAACGCCACATAACATGAAAAAAATTCGAGCTACAAATAATGAAGGAAACAAAGCAAATAGGACACAGCCTATTATTTCGAGAAATATACCGACTATTAAAGTGCGCTTATAACCGAAACTGGGGATAAAAGAAGCAAGAAAAAAAGCACCAACCATTATAGATACATCTTTAAACGCTTCAAGCCAACTTGCTGAATCCATTGAAACATGCAGCTGGTTAACAAGATTTAGAATCACAGCTCCAACTGTATTTAAAAGAACAGCCGGCATAAAAAAAGAAAAGATTAGCATAAACCAGGCTAGGTAATGTGTTTTTTTAATTGCATCATTCATAAATGTTCCTTCATAAAGATAATTTTTAAGTTTTATAGATATATTTTGTTATATGTTATAAAGAAGTGAATGTCAATACCGAAACAGATTGATAAATGAATTGTGAATTTATTTTTTCAATATTTATAAATGCTTCTTTATGTTATTGATAATTTTCTAATAAAACTTTCACAGGAAATTCTTCAAAACTTCTCGAAAACTTCACTGCTTTGTATATATTATAATTAGAGATTATACAAAAAAAGTCTTTTTATTACAATCTCTAGATTCAATGTATAAGGTTTGAGCTTTAATCGTCACCATAGGAAATTAGACTTTTGAAAAGACTAAAAAACATTTGGTTTTTTCATGTCCAACACCTAATGGTTCTAAAATACATTTCCGTGGAACATCTAATTTTAAACTTATCCATTAGGAAACACATAATACTATGAAAAATACTATTTTTGCAATATTTAAGATAAAATTATACCGCGTTCATATTTCAGTCGCATTACTGTCAGTGTTGCTTGTTTTGCTAACCGGATGCAGCAATGAAGTAAAAGACTCAAATGTTCTTCTAAAAAAAGCTGTTACACTTGCTTCAAAAGATGGAAAATGGAAAGAAGCATTAAAGTATGCAGCACAGGCTGTCAATGCAGACCCGCAAAATGCAAACGCCCTTGTAATGTACGCACTGACACTTGAACATGACAACCAAAAAAACAAAGCCAAAAAAGAATTACGAAAGGCTATCAAAATATCTCCAATGAATTTTATGGCACAGTTTTCTCTGGGGCGGTTTCTTTTTGCAGAAAAAGATTATGAAGGTGCCTATGAATATCTAACAAACGCCTACAAAATTCAACCAAAAAATATAGATGCATTAGTATTATACGCACAATGTTCAGCCAAACTGCGAACCCAAAACACTGATAAGCTCTATCTTAAACTTGAACAGACAGAGTATTTCAAAAATAAACCGGAAATTTATAATGAACTCGGTTCATATTATGCAGAGACAAATAAATTAAGTCAAGCTGCACAATATTTAACTAAAGCTTATAAGCTATCACCCAGTAATCCTACAATTGTAGCAAACTTAGGTGTATTCTGTGATAAATATCTCAAAAAGCCTAAAAAAGCACGATTCTTTTATAGAAAATTTATTAGCCTTACAAACGATAATTCGGCATTTAACAACCGAAGAAAACAGATTATAGCCCGTATAAAAGTAATATCAAAAGCATAATCATATTTCATATTTTTGATTTCAGATGTTGCATGATATCAAAAATTTAAGTTGGGTAGAG
>CAZGAI010000283.1:0-5543 GCA_964523175.1 uncultured Victivallales bacterium
ATAACAAAATATTTTTACTACAGTAAGGCAAATACCTTCTGAGTAGTAACAAGAATTCTATAATTAATCAGCCGAAAAGTTTATATAAAATTAGATTTGGTGACAAAAAGGATATTATTAGTCCTGAATACAAGACAGAAGTACTTCAGTTAGATAAGAAAAAAAATCCATTTAGAGCATCTTGTCTCTGGTGGAAAAATAATGGCGTATTAACTGAAGATAACCTAGATATAATTAAAGCAATTACAGACCATAGTAATCTGATAGCACATGAAACTATTAAATTTCTAGGAGATACATCATATGAAGTAAATATTGATTTTTTATATTGTATTTTTGCTATAATATCAAAAGTCGATATTTGGTGGATTAGAGAATTTGAACTTCCTTGCAATAAAGAATTTGATGATCAAGACACAGATAAAATACCTGATTCTGAAATTCAAAGCGGAAACATGATTATTTTGAGCTTAATCTCTAAAATTATAAATGGAGACGATGATTATTTAAAAAATCTTCATAAGGATTTTGTTGAACAATATAAAAAAATGAAAACTTCTAACAATTAGAGGCTCTTACTTCGCAGATTCAGAAAACACCTCAGGGAAGTTAACGAGATGCCCGGTCATCTGGTGTTTTGGTTGGATTTACAGGCAGATAAAATACCCTATTAAAAATATATGGCGGTCATAATGGCCGCCTTTTTTATCCTGTAATAAAAATTACTTGCAAATTTGTTGCATTATAATACTTGATATAGTCCCATTATGGGACTATTATATTATAATACTAAGAAAGGTTAATGAATGAAAATTTTAAATATTAAATTAATTGATAAATATATTAAAAAGAAAAAAGATAAAGACCTTTCATCTAGTATACTTAACTGGATAAAAACAACAAAAAAGTCACAGTGGCAAACAAAGGAAGAGATAAGAGACAATTACACTAAAGTAAGTATTTTACCACATAGTAGAGTTGTATTTAATATATCAGGTAACAATTACAGATTAGTAGTAGTCGTTGTAATTGTTGCTAAAACAATAAGAATTGAGTGGATTGGAGATCATGAAGAGTATGACAGAATTGATTTAACCAAAAGACTGATAAAGATTAAATAGTGGGGGCATCATGAATATAAAAATAATTAAAAATGACAAAGAACACGAAGAAATGATGGGTGAATTTGATAAGCTGCTTGAAATTGTCATGAAAAAAGGAGAAGAAAATACTGATAGAGAGATCCTTGATCAAATGGAACTGCTGGCAATAGTGATTGAAAAGTACGAAGAAAAAAGATGGCCTATAGGGAGTGAACCTGATCCAATTAGTATGATTAAGTTTATTATGGAGCAGAAAGAATTGCGGGCAACAGACATGAAAGAGTATTTTGATGGAAAAACTTCACGATTTTATGAAGTTATAAATCATAAAAGAAAGCTAAGCCTCAATATGATAAAGAAACTTCACGAGGGATTAGGCATCCCTTACGACTGCCTAATTGCTTAATAGAGACTAACAATGAAAAAGAAATTAGGAAAATATTATTATCATGAAGCATTAGATCGTACTTCTATGATCATGGATATTATTGATGTTATCAAACGGTGCCGTTCACGGCATATTTGTTTATAGCAAACTAGTTATGAGAAATAGATTAGTATTTTTAGCTCTTAGAGCTACTTTTTGGAATCAAAAAACTGGTTTAAGAAATTAATCCCCACAGAGGGCTGAAAAAAACAATAAAAATATTACTCAGAAAGAATTTAGACTAGCTATAACTGGAACAAAAGATTTGATTAAAGAGCATTTACTTTTTCAACTTGGGCCATGTAATGATATAGCAAAAATAATAAAAAAGAATTCATAACAAAAAGATACTCTTAATCATTTTTTGCTCCGTTGCAAAATGACAATCAAAAACGTTATGTAGAAAAATATTAAAAAAAGAGGACGTAATGTTTAGATTTAGAGAGCAAAATTATATAAATAACGCACAACCTATCTTTCCCAAAAAAGATAGAGGAAAATATAAAAACGATATTCACATATTAAGAGTCTGGGCCAGTGACTGGGATGGACATACCAGAGGATTTCCAACTAGGGATATTGGAATCAGAGGAAGCAGTAACCTTGACAAATTGGCAGAAATGGTAACTACTGCTTTTGATTTTGATATGGATCATCTATATGATTTTTCTGATAACATCAAAAGAAATAAAGTTACTGAGAAGTATAAAATATACTTTGAAGACGAAGATGAAGATATAAATGCTCCATATACAGATAATATTATTATTTCACAAATCTTTGATATAAAGAAAAAAATGATATTTCTATTTGATTATGGTGATATGTGGTATTTTGTGATTCAATGCAAAGAAATAAGGGAACCTAGGAAAAGTGAAAATAAGTTTCCATATGCATTCAACATTAAGGGGGAAGCACCAGAACAATATTCTGACTATGAAGATTATGAATAGAACATAGTCAATAGATACTCTTAATATTTTCTTGCTACCGCCTTCGCTCTTCGAGCTACTGTGGACAAGCCGCTCTATAACTGCAGGAGAATTCCAACGTTATCCTGATAGAAAAACAGAACCTCATTGCAATGAAACAATAAAAATGATATAATATTCATAATTGAAAGATATAGAGGAAAAATATATGCAAACTACAATTAAAAGAAATGCAATTGAATTGATAAAATCATTACCAGACAGCACCACATGGGACGATATAATGTACGAAATATATGTAAAACAGAAAATAGATAAAGGTCTGGATGATGTAAAAAATAATAGGACAACTACCCATGAAGAGGTAAAAAGGATGTTTATCCAAAAATGAAAATATATTGGACGGATAACGCCATTCAGGATTTATCAGAAATAAAAGCATATATTTCAAGCGATTCTGAATTTTACGCAAATCGTTTTATTGAAAAGCTTATTAATGGTGTCGAAAATTTATCCGTATTTCCAGAAATAGGCAGATTAGTTCCAGAAGCACAAGATCATTCAATCAGGGAACTCATTTATAGACCTTACCGAATTATCTACAAAATTGAATCAAAACAAATCAGCATAGTTACTGTTGTTAACTCTCATAGAGATTTATCAAACCCTAATTTAAAAAAATGGGAAATAGGGTAACCTCATCAGTGCAGCTAACCGCTGTTACTGGCCCGTTTTCAATATTATTTTATAAATTAGAAAAGTAAAAAGAGTCGGCAAAGCTGATCCCCCAGCGTTAGCTGACTTTTTTGTTAAAAGGAAAGAATAAAATGGGAGAAAAAATTATGAAGAAAAAAAATCGTATTAATTGCTCAAATAAAAATACAAAAGGGTACCGTTTATTTCACAATTAAAAATCCCAATGGAAAAATAGTCTTTAGAAAGATTATAAAGGCGGTGATAATATCACTGTTAATAAATTTTTTGATCCTATTTTAGGAAATTGGATTATAACTTACGATCTATCAAAATCATTAGTAGTATCAGGAACATATAAACTAACAGCCAAGCAAGAATAAAAAATGAAAATAATAAAAGCGACAAAAAATAATATTCAAGATATAATTTTCCTGAATTCATTTGTCCAGAAAATACATGCAAATAATTATCCTGATTTATTTAAATCGTTACCGGATGATAATGATATTACCAGTTTTTATAATGAGATTTTGGATAAAGAAGAAAACTATATATTACTAGCTGTCAAAGGAGATAAAGCAATAGGATATTTATGGGCAGAACTGCAACAAAAGCCTGAAAATCCATTCAAGTATGAACAAAAACAAGTTTACATACATCAAATAGCAGTGGATGAAGAGTCAAGAGGTCATGGTACAGGATATGCTTTACTTAGCAAACTTGAATCTATTGCAAAACAAAATGGAATTACTAATTTTGCATTAGACTCATGGATTTTCAATAAGGATGCTCATAGTTTTTTTGAACAACTTGGATTTACCACTTATAAAATCAATATGTGGAAAAAAGAAAAACACTTAACCCATCACTGCTCCGAACCTAGCGCTTTTCGGCCGGAGTTCAAATGTTAAGATAGTTAAAAGAAAGGAAAGAAATGCATATTATTGAATATTATAGTTGGCTAAAAAAAGAATGGGCTAAAGTAGGTTTTATAGTCTCAATTTTTCTCTTTGTTTTTCTGTTTGTAATAGTTCGTAAATACGATTTTGTATTATTTATAATCCTACTTCAAACTCCGTTGTATATGATTCACGAAACTGAGGAGTTTATTTTTCCCGGTGGTTTTGCTAAATTTTTTAATAGGCGAATATATAAGGTTGAATATGATGACCGTCCTATGGATGAAAATTTTATTTTTTTTGTGAATATAATATTAGTTTGGTTATTGTATCCAATTTGCGGTCTTTTATCAACAATTAACTACAGTTTTGGTTTATGGTTACCTTACTTTACATTTATAGCAGGAGTTGTACATATTCCCTTATCTATAAAGGCAAAACAAGTATACAATCCAGGTCTGATTGTAAGTCTGTTTGTTAATATACCTTTTGGAATTTGGTCAGTTGTTACTCTTGTTAATCAAGGAGTACTTAAAAGTTACCTATGGAATCCTTATATTGTTATAGCTATTATCGTACAGTTGATACTTCCTTTAGCAGGAAGAATGTCATATAAAGTATTTTGTAAAAATAATAATAGAATATAATTTTTGTAACAAATAGGTTAGAGATTATAAATATGAGGTAAATGACTTCGGCGTAAGGATACAATTAGTTCAGGATTTGGAGGGAAAGTTAATGAGTACGATATTTTTAGTTCGGCATGGTGAAAATAAGGCTAATATTACAAAGGAATTTTCATATAAGTTAATTGATTATAATTTGACAGAGCGTGGTGTAGAACAGGCTTCTCAAACTGCTGAATACTTCAAGAATTGCAAAATAGGTCACATATTTTCATCGCCATTGAAGCGTGCAATCCAAACAGCAGAGATAATTGGAATTGGTAATAACATAGAAATATCAGTAGTAGAAAATTTCAGAGAAATTAATGTTGGCGATTTGGAGAATAAAAAACCAGATGAAAATAGTTGGAAAATATTTTTTTCGGTAATCTCTGAATGGTACTTAGGGAAAAGAGAGAGCTCATTTCCTAATGGAGAAAATTATAATGAATTAATCAAGCGCTTTTATGATGGTCTATATGACATTACTAAAGCTCATAAAAATGAAAAAGTAATTGTGGTTGGACATGGTGGGATATTTACCTCGGGTATAGTTGAATTATGTTCAATAAAGAATAAAGATGAGTTCGCTAGTCAACTGAACCATAATTGTTCAATCACAGAGATTGAAACATGGATAGAAGGAGACGAATTAAAAATAGAATTAAAACGATGGGCTGATCATAAACACTTATCCGGGAATGCTGCAAGTTTTGTTATTGGACTTCCAGAATTAACAGAGAAGTAATACAATAAGAAGAATACTAACAAGAGGCTCCACCCTTTTCTGCATATATTCAGCAGAAAAGCTGTAATAGTTA
>CAZGAI010000284.1:0-5513 GCA_964523175.1 uncultured Victivallales bacterium
ACCTTCTGCTCCGGAGGCAGACGCTCTATCCAGCTGAGCTACGGGCGCATATTTTAATGCTTATATAATACACCAAATAATTAAAAACAAAAATCTTTTTAACCACTAATTAACACTAATTTGCCAGGAGCAGCAAAATCGAAACCAATTTAACTCACACAAAGGCACAAAGAATTTTTTGTATTAGGCATGCAAAAATAATTTTTAATTAGTGTTAATTTGCGTTAATTCGTGGTTAAAAGAAATCTTTGAGTCTTTGTGCCTCTGTGAGAGATTATCTTTGATTCTATCAAAAAACAGCGTATATTTTTATATAATAATTATAACAATGGAGTCGTTTGACAATAAATGGATACAAAATTTGGGAAAATATTATTAGGACAGGCGAATTTATTAAAGAATCTTTATAATGAATTTAATAATATACCTGTTGATCTGGATTTAAGCAGAGATAGTTGTTCTGATTATATATATAAATATCAACAGACAATTAATAAATCTGCCGAAGTCTCTGCACCTGGAACATTTAACAGTAAAAAAAAACAAACATTACGTTTTGAGCCGACTGATAAAGAGGGTTGGTGGTTTAAAAGAGATGATATAGCAGGTTCTTTATCTGTTGAAGTTGCCTGTAGGAACGCTCGGACAGCACTTGCCGGAGGAGTAAGGAATATTGTTTTGGATGGCATAGAACCTAACTATGTTAGATTAATAGAACATATTATTGCATTAAAAGTTGGACTTGATATTGATAATTTGATGATTTGCGTAGGTTCAGATGATCCACCGCTTTTTGAGTCAGGCAGTATTGAAATAGTTAAAGCTTTGGATGTTGCCGGAAGAAAAAAGGTATCACGGCCCTGTAAGTTTTATTCTGTAAAAGAAACAGTGTCAGCGCAATGGAGTAACGGGAGTTTCCTAATGATATCTCCTTTAGAGAATAATATTAACCCAGTATTAAATCTCGACTGCTGCGTGAATTATAATAATGTCATGGGAAAGCAGCATATTAAATATACTATTTCTTTGGAAAATTTTAGAACCGGGGCTCAGGCTAGAACTGATGCAAGCTTAAAACATGCGATATTATGTAAAACAATTGGAAAATTTTTACCATCTACAAGACATCTTGGTTATAACAGGAAGAATATTTTGATTGCCGGCCCGTCTCGATATTATTCAAAACCCAAACTGATACATAATGGTAAGTCTCTTGAATCAGTATGGCACAGAGCAACACTGGACCTGCTTGCCGCGATCGGATTGATTAGTGAAGGGCGTTTTATGGGTAATATTGTATCATATAAAGCCGGGCATGCACAGGATGTAGAATTTATGAAATTATTATATAAAAATAATATGCTTAAAGAAATCAAAATTATTGGTTGATACCGGAAAAGGGCGGACACATAGGTCCGCCCCTACACCACAATCATCGGTGAAATTATAATTTCAGGGTGTTTTACATTCCTCTTAACGGAGAGGGAAAGGGATGGGGTGCTATCTAAATCCTATGCATGATATATTTAAAGAAAAAGAAGAATGGTATCTTTGGAAAGATATTGACCGTTCTCCAATGTTGAATATGGCAATAGATGAAAATCTTCTTCCGGAAACAGCCGCGTTTAAGAAACCGTTATTACGGATTTATGGTTGGGATAGACCGGCTGTTTCTATTGGATATGTTCAAAAGTATTCTGCAGCTCCGCAGAACGGCTATACGATTGTCCGTCGACCAACTGGCGGAGGAGTGGTTTTTCATGATGTAGATTTGACTTATACGGCAATAGTTCCGCCTGGACATTGGATTGAAAAGCAAAACAGACTGGAAAGCTATCATATTTTTCACAGAATTGTTATTAAGGCTCTATCTTCGTTAAATATTACATCCTGTTTGGTTGAATCCGGTACAGAGCCTGTTGATCGTTCAACAATGCGCTGCTTTGCTTCTCCAACCCGATATGATGTTGTGTCAAATATTTCTTCCGATGCTCAGGCTAAAGTGGCCGGAGCAGCCCAGCGTAGAACAAAATACGGTATTTTGCACCAAGGGAGTATTGTGATTAAAGATATTGTTTCTAAGCGTGAAAGGCTGATAAAATCATTATTATCGGCTTTTATTAAGGAATTAAATATTACATTTATCAAGTATAAACCTTCTGAAGAATTCCTGTTCTCTGCCATAAAACTGGCTGAAGAAAAATATGCCTCTGAAAACTGGAATAAGTATAGGAAAGTATAAATCTGGGCAAAACTTATACCAAAAGTATTACCCTTACCTCTCCAAAAAAAATCTTTTGAGGTAAAACTCTTCTAGAACTGTTGACGTCTCATTACTTTCTGTTTTGGCTTCTGGACTTTCGGTTCTTCCAGGTATAGTGAATACCATTGATCTCCTAAACCATCGTTGGAGAACTTCTTTATTTTTCCATTGACAAGGTTTTCCCAATTCTTTGTAATCGTATCATGTTTTGTAACATTTTTTGCCTTTAATAATACCTTTATAGCTTCTTCAATATTACCGGATTTAACCAGCATCCATGAGTACACACCATATAAAAGTGCAGCATTATCAGCCTTATATTTCCTTATTTTTTTCTTAAATGTTTTTTTATAGCCTTGGTCATTGTTTTTATACTGTCTTGCCATTTTCATTGCGACAGACATAGGCTCTAAATACATAGCTTTGGGAATCAGTTTATCAACTTGATCGAATTCTTTCAGCTGATAATAGAACTGCATTCTCATTGTATTAACCTGTTTTCTAAGAAGTATATTCCATGAAAACAAAGGTTCAAGACGTTTAGTTCCTTCCAGCGCTTCTCTAATAAAAACATGTTGGTCTTTTTCCAGTATTTTCTGCATAGTTTTCATGCCGCCCTTTGGCTTTTGCTGAAAAAACTGTACTTTTCTATTGAGTTTTTCCTGTCCGGCAAGGATAATATTTTGTATATCATTTGTACGTTTTTTTACTAATTTTCTGGTAAATAGCCCGATTACAACCTGAAGAATGATAAGTAGTAAGACACATGAAACAATTCCCCATGTGTAGCTGTAATTTGTGTATTTAAAGACTTCAATGCCAAGTGCCAAGCTCAGGCCCATAGAAATAGCTAATGCCAACATATGATAAATCTCCTTTTTTTGAGCAATATATTTATACGAAGAATATAAAATATAACGCGGTAGAATGAAATTTCGAGGGGATGAAATATTATTATCGTCAAATTTTCAAATCTAAGCTTGCCGAAACCGAGTCATGTTTTGCTATTTTCATCATTTTACCATCAAGATCCGCTATTAAAATATTTGCTACAGAGTCCGATATACCGCCTTTTGCTGATATTTTATCGATGAAATCGAGTTCTTCGCCTGCAGCAGCAATGCGTAAAGTTTCGTACTCTATGTTGTCAGTAGCAATGTATTTTTCCAGTTTTTTCTTCTGAATAGTAGCAAGTTCTTTGCGCTTTTCATAGAAAAGATGACATTCATCCACTATTTCTTCTTGATCGGCGAATAATTGAGGAGCTTGCCCTAATACCGAGTCGATCCGATTGCTGGCATAAATCATTGCCAAAGCCATTTTATATTTTGGGGAAACTGTCCTTTGTCGAAATAGAATAAGAAAATCGTTTTTAGGCATTATTAGGCTTAAAAGATTAACAAGTCTATTTTTGAGCTTAACCTCTAGAGGCAAAGCTGTAATTTGCAGGTCAGGTATTATTCCATATTGGAGTCTATCACGACCAAATTCAAAATTCAGATTTAGTTCTCTAATAACAGATTCGGATATAAGTCCTTTATCGAAAAGCTGCTGATAGGCGTGAAGCTCTATTGATAAGGCTTGATGCCAAATTAGTTTTAGTGTTGTGTCGTGATTGAATTCCGGATCGCTTCTGAGCTTCTGCAATTCATTTTTTGTTGTTTCATCGGCCTGTTCATAGTTATTTTTTATTTTATCAATTGTTTTACTGGAAAAGTATTCATCCCCTTCAAGTTCTTCTAATAGTTTTTTACCTTTATTTATTGTTTCAAGTTTTGTCTGAAAACACATTATTCTTTCAAAAAGAGGTAATTTACCTAGTTTAAAAAAAGTCATTAACGGCTTAGTTGTAGTTCCCTGTATCAGCAGAGTAAATAATACCACTCCCAGTGTAAATTCAACAATCAGCTGACGGTTTTCAAAATTGGAGCCCAGGCTTAGGACAAGTGCGAGTGGAACGGCACCTCTAAGTCCTCCCCAGAAAATTACCGTTTGATAGCCCATACTTATCTTTTCATATTTAGGAAAGAGTCTGAGGAGGGGAATAATACCGTAAACAACAACAAACCTGGCAAATGTAACGATAATAATCGCATAAATTAAGTAAGTAATTAAATATGGAGTGTGTCCCTGATTTATTAATAGATCCCATTCTATCATTCCCAGCATAAGAAAAATAAAACTATTTGCAATATATGCAGCAAACTCCCAGTACTGTTTAAGGTATTCTTTTGCTTCATGGGTAAAGCGGGTAGAGCCATACCAGCTTACAATTATACCGGCTCCCAGGGTTGACATTACGCCTGAGACTTTAAGATAATGGTCTGCAATAATAAATGAAGCATAAGCAGTCACTGTAGATAGAGCAATTTGGATTAGTGGTTCATTCTTAGCCAGATTTATTAACCTTGTTAATATAAAACCAATAATTAAACCGACAACTAATCCCCCGATGAATACATATATAAAGTTAACAGCAGCACTGGTTATAGTAAAAATAGTCATAGATGCACCTGACAATATCATTGCCAGTACAATATTAAAGGCAACAATAGCTGTGGCATCGTTAAATAGGCTTTCGCCATCTACAAGCATCGTTAATCTTTTAGGGGCACCAATTTCATTAAACAGTGATATGACAGCAACTGGGTCGGTGGCTGATATTAATGCACCAAACAGCATTGCAACGCCGAGGTTCAGCGGTGTGAATTTACACATCAAAAAGCCGATAATCAGTGTAGAAATAATCAGTCCCGGTATTGCCAATGCTGAAACCGGTAAGAGGTTTTTTACTAACAGTCGGCTGTCAATATTTATTGCGGCATCAAAAATTAGAGTTGGAAGTATTATATACATTATTACATCATGGGAGAGTTTTATATCTTCCAGATGTGCCAGCCCCTGATAACTGTCTGTTAAAGCTAAAAAAACTATACCTATTATTACCAGACCTATTGTGTATGGAAATCTTATCCGCTTAAATACAATTGAAGAAACAGCAGCTAGAAGCAGTAATATAAAAATTGCAAGTATATGAGATACAAAATATTCAGTAGACATGTTTATCTGATTTATTTTTTGAAAAAAATGAAACGTTAACTCAAATATAAAAATCTAATATAAGCAAATATTTGTACTATGTCTAATAGTTCTTCACTATATTTTATGCAAAAAAAAAACAGTTGAAATGGGAAACCTTGTTTTCTTTTTTTTTGATGATGATAAATATACTAACAGGCTATGTATATTT
>CAZGAI010000285.1:0-5497 GCA_964523175.1 uncultured Victivallales bacterium
TATTAAATTAAGCATTACTCTATTTACAAGTCTTTTATTTTTAATAAAAGATTTAAATATCCAATACCCTATAAGGAATTTCCAATGTCCAAGTAAAAAAGTCAATTAACAGTAACTACAACTAACAATAATTTGACGGTTATATTCATTTGAATGGATTCTGTGCTATATTATTTATTAAATTAGCACAAAAATTGTTTAGCTGAATCCATGCCAAACTCTTTTTGATGTTTATTTTTCTACCGAAAATAAGCATTACATACATCATAAAAGGCTAATTATCAATCTATTTACAATTTTTACTTAACTTATTAAAAACGCTTAACTTAATGACAATGGCCGGGACGGCTCTTTTGCTAAAAAATAGACTTACTATACAGCCCCACAAAAGATGTGGGTAAAAGAGAATCATTTATTTAGACACGAAAACCTTTTAGTACAGGCTCTAATTAATAATATGAAACATAATACAAAGAAATCAGGAACATATCAGACTAATCCTGATTTTCATAATTCAATGCGGTTATTCCTGCATGAAAACAGTTCCGTCAAACAGGAAATTTTAGAATCAGGTCTTTCTGTTCACTTTATTGGCTGCGGCGGAATAGGTATGTGCGGGCTTGCCCTTTTATCTTTGCAGTTTGGCTGTAAAGTTAGCGGTTCGGATATTAATGATTCTAGAAACACAAAACTCCTTCTTGCAAATGGTGCAGATATCAATATCGGCCATTCTGCTATTAATTTACCCATAAATAACAATTTTATTGTTGTATACTCTTCAGCTGTTCAAAAAAATAATCCCGAATTAAAAAAGGCTCAAACTCGCGGAATAAAGTGCTATAAAAGGGGAGAATACCTGGCACAGATTGCCAAACAGTATAAAAGAGTCATTTCAGTTGCTGGATCACACGGAAAAACTACAGTTACTGCAATGATTGTTCATATTTTAAAACAGTGTAACTATCAGAATTTCGGCTACTTAATAGGTGGATGGCCTGTGGGCTGGAAAACTTTAGGCAAAACAGGTAGTGGAGATATTTTTATAATCGAAGCTGATGAGAGCGACCTTTCTCTGACATTACTTGACTCACACATAGGTGTAGTATTAAATCTTGATGACGACCATTCCTGGAATGTCGGTGGGAAAGAAAAATTAAATGAAGGATTTATAAGTTTCGCGCAACAATCAGATTTACTGATGTATACTAATGATAAAGAATTAAGTGATAACTTTAAACATATTTCTAGCCCAAATATAATCATTGATTTAGAGAAAATATCAAACATAGCTTCCTCTAATAATTTATTCGGCAAATATCAGAAGCAAAATGCAACTATGGCTGTCGCTGTAGCTCTTGAGCTTGGAGTACCTCAGACAGACGCTGTCAAAGCTATAAAAACATTTCCTGGTGTTGAGCGGCGTATGCAGCTAAGATTTTCAAATAACAAAACTGCAATTATTGAAGACTATGCACATCATCCCGTAGAAATTAAAGCAGCTATAGCAGCAGTTAAAGAAAGCTATCCAAAACAAAAACTGACTGTAATTTTTCAACCTCACCGTTATGCAAGATTAAAGCAGTATTTTAATGAGTTTACAAGTGAGCTCAAAAATGCAGATAAAATTTATATTGTTCCAGTTTTTTCAGCCTGGTCGTCAATTGATGAAATATCATCAAAGGAGCTTGCCGAAAATATTGGAGTGAAAGCAGTTTCGATTGACGGTTCCTGGAAAAATAAAGCAAAGATAATTGTAGGTACAGAAGGGTTTCAAATCCTTCTCCACAACGAAAAGCATATTATACTCGTACTTGGTGCTGGAGATATAAATAATTTAATCCCTGAATTAATTGAGACTTTTAAAAAATAAATATAAATGACGTCTAAAATCCGTTTCTATTTCATTTCTTCTTTAACCCAATCAGGCAAAGGCGGTGGTGAACTCCAGGAAGTTTCATCATCCTTAGTAAGTTTGTCCTTAATGGGTTCTTTATTGTCAATAAGCCGTTTTGTCATTGGCGAAGTTTGTTCGTCCTGAACTGGAGTAACAGTAACAGTTTCATGTTCAACGGCGGAGAGGACTGACTTAAGTGTCCCATCTTTAACAGCACTCAGTTTACCATCTTTCTTACTTTTTGCAGCAGAAGCATACATATCTAACAGCATGGAAGGTTTTGCAGATATTGAAGTTATTTCAGGAGGTTTGACCTGTACCGGTGCCCATCCATGACCCAGAACAGGCACCTCATCTTCTGCTATCTTCTTAATAACTGGTTTTGTGGGTTCTATTGCAGGCTTAACAGAAGCCTCTGAAGCCCTCTGACTCCCAAAAGTAGACGAATATAACCATATTGGTGCATCCCAGAAAATTCCTTTAAATATAAAAGAAGGGCCTCCAAAGAGACATCCGAAAGTTTTAGTTGTTCCATATAGCGTGTACAATCCTATCTCATCACCTTCATCGTCAAGTATCCCCAATAATCGAAAAGGAATCGTTATAGCTATTGCGGGAACAAGTCCAATAAGGTATCCGGTCCAATCTCCGACGTAGGCAGGTGCTTCTACAAATGATCCATCTCCTTTATACAATTTAAATGAACAGTATTCAACTGAGTTAAAAGTACCGCCATTAAGCTTCTCATTTTTTAAAACCTCTGACTCATTAGATACATTTTTGATGTCTACTACGATTCCAAGGCATGAAATGGTAAATAAAGAAAAGAAAAGAAAAGAAAAATAAACAGTTTTTATATACACTGGCAGCCTCATTAATATCTTATAACGTAATCGTTTTTTTAGTTATTGGAAAACACAATTAAGAGTTCCATTTTTATTTAGGAAAATACATTATCTCAAGTATAAATAAAAATAACATATATTACCAATAATACATATTGTATTTATAAAAAAGAGCTATTCTTTCACAAAAATTAATAAAAAGACTCGGGGTCACCCATTTAAGGTCTTTACCCCCAAAGGTCTTTAATAAAAGTAAATAAATAATATATATGCATCTTCTGCACTTTAATCAAAAATATTCATAATACAGGCTCGATTTTTGTGTTTGGTATATTGTAGATTTTCAGAGTAAAATATTCTTTATCCTTCTTAACAACTTTAGATTATATAGACAGTTTTATTTTAAGTCGAACCGTAAACTGCGCCCTTTGAGGGAAAGCTTAAATCGGCTCGTTTCAAATTCACTCCGGCTTTATCCGGATATTACTTTTTGAAAATTGAGGCTAGCCAGGCAGGGATTTTTTTGCAAAATTACTGTCTACATCAGATATTCTTTTTTTAACTTTAGGTACAAAATACAGTTTTTTTATAAAAAAATCAAGGCCCAAAAGTCATTATAAATTTTAATATCGTGGCTACATAAATAAAAAAATTTAGCCTCAACTTAGCCTCGAAAAATTTCAGTAATATCCGTTTATCCTCTTTCGCCAAGGCTTCCAACTCCGCTAAAGCTTCGATGGACGCGTCGGCGGACAGGTGAGCAAATAGGATTCTTGTCCGCCGAAACTTATACTGATAAGTGTAGGCGGATATTTGGAACGATGGATTATATATTTTAGGGGCGGGCTAAAAGGAATAGTCCAAATAAGAAGTATAAAAAAATAGAAACGTTCATTGACAACAACTTCAAAATACGCTATAAAGATGTAAGCGTAAAATAAACACCATGTTAGTTGTTGTCTATTTCTGTTTTTTCAACCATTGGTCAGGCAACAGTTCATGCAGGGTATTATGTGGATGACTCTAATCGCATTTCGCGGGCCGTTCTCTTATTAAACCTTACAGGGACTCGGGGGCACCCATTTAAGGTTTTGCCAAAGGTTTCCCTAATATTTAATAAAGCTTTTGACATTATTCCACCATTGAACAGATTTCACGTCTAGTGGCTGACCGCTTACCCTTTCAAAGCCAGAATCATCACAACGCTCAAAAATAAATTTATTTTGTGCGGCTTGGACCATGTTCAGTTTAAACGGAAAAGCCTTGATAAAAGTGTTGTTGGTGCCATCACACCAGCGAAAACGTCTGGTGCGCACGTTAAGACTGTAGACCCATCCCAGCGGATCGATGAACACAGAGTATATCGCAATAGGACATACAGGTCCCCAGTGAGCAGGAGTAGCATTGGGAATAAATGTCAATTTTCCATTAGTAAAATTCACATGAATGTTATTAATACCATTCGCGGCATAGATACCAGTCAGTGCACTCGCGTCAAACTTTTCAGGAGCCGAGACCACAATTTCACAGCGGTATATGTCGGCCGAATCACCAAACATAAAGTCAAAGAATTTCTCAGGAGGTGGAGGTGTACAAGACTGGGCCCCAGCGCGAAAGCCATCAGCCGTCATGGCCTTACAGGTAACATCATAGGTATTGCCCTCATTAAAGACTTGTACACCTTCGGACACTATATCAACCCCGTAGCCAACGGCAGGACCTGAGACAGTAACACAGGTTTGTTTTCCGTCAATAGCATCCCCTACTGGAGAAAGAAATACGTTCACACTAGCACTTTTCCAAGTTGGGGTGAGACCCTTTAATAAATCTAATTCCACAAAGAGCGTGCACCCGGGGGCAACAATAGCGCAGTCATCGAATAGTGGACCACAATTTCTATAAAAATTATGTTCACTGTATAGCGTATTCGGAGCAGGCGCCACCGACTGGTACATGTACCGTGGCGGGTAGTGAACCCACATATTAGGGTCGTCATCGCAAGGCCTTATGTTTACGATGACGTCGCCGGATGTCGTGTTTGTCACATAAAACATCAGGCCATGTTCTATTGCCTGCAGTGAGGTCGGGCAAACAAACATAGATATAGTCAAGTACAACAGTAACTGAAAGTACACGGCGCGTTTTCTCATCAGGTATCCTCCGTTTTTTTTGTATATTAGCCGTAGCCCCATTATTATTAATCCGCGCTTCAGCGGAGCTCCACTTGCCACGGAGTTCCACCCCCCCCAGAATGCCGTGTAATGTGCAGTCGAGGTTTTAATGCACTCTCGCATTTACCTTCGCAAGAATCCGCCAAACCGTTCCCAGACGCACGTCAGGGATCCCCCCAGTCAGGTCACTAGCACCATAACGCTGAGCCCAAATCAGGATGATAAAAACTTATATAACGGGGCCACCTCAGCTGTGTAATGTTAAATTGGGTTCTTCTACATTTTAATCGAAAAAATAATTAGAATAATCTATAATGATTAATGATCTTTATATCGTATTTTGAAATTAATGTCAATGAGCTTTTCTTTTTATACTTTTTATTTGAACCATTCCTTTTAGCCCGCCTCTAAAGTATATAAGCCATCGTTCCAAATACTCCAAAAGCTGCTTTCTGTTAGCTTTCTGCTCACCTGTCCACCGACGTGTCCCTCACAGCTCAAAGAGCGACGTGGGAAGCCTTGGCGAAGGAGGATAAAGCCGGAGTGATTTTGAAACGAGTCGCTGTAAACACTCCCTTGAAGGGCGC
>CAZGAI010000286.1:0-5478 GCA_964523175.1 uncultured Victivallales bacterium
CCAGTTCTGAAGCTAATAACCTTAAATCTAAAAATGTCAATTTTACTTTTTTTTCACCATGAAGTTTTTTCTGAATATCAGATAATGAAAGACCTTCGTTTAATAATTCACCAACAAATAATTTTATTTCATCTTTTTTCACGAAATACACCTCTATTTCAATTAATAATTAATTTTGGAATCACTTCTTTATCAATATCGTTGAATTAATCTATATTTACATCGTTTTTTTCATTTGTTGGAGTACCTGCTTCCGTCGTCGCCTTCACATACGTTTGGCTATGCCGCGACACAGTCAGCAGGCTTCCCTAAGCCGATAATATTCCGCCTAAAAGCGGTACTCCAGTGGCTTAATTCAATGAAATTGACTTCTTTATAGCTTAATAAAGTATTATATGTACAAAAGAAGGCAAGGCATAATCTTTATATTATCACAAATTTATAAACTACGGAGGCGCCGTATTCTAAATTATAATTCAATGTTGCCAAATTAAACACTTTTAGCTAATGTAGCACATCCGTCTCGGGTGTGTTCACAGGCGGGACGCCTGTACTACTTTACTTAATTCAACGGCATTGGATTGTTACATTGCGATACAAAGGATAATTACAATTTGAAATCAGCAATCAAAAATCATAGATATTACAGTTCTTTTGTATCAGTTAGCCTAATAAAGAAAAAACCTGTAAAAAAATTTGCAATAGCAACCGGATGAAGACTGGCGTTAATATCAACAATCCATCCAACATGTATACCAATTTTCCAAAAATCTAAAATACCATTGGAATAAGGCTTTTTACATGGACATGGGATAGCAGAATCTTTATCCATAACAACATAGGGCTTTACTGTTCCAAAAGTAAAGTCTGTAAATGTCATTTTTTTTCTCCAACATAAGTATGATGTATTGTGCCCACTGGAATACCCTCCTCCATATTGCCGGTTGTATCCTTTCTCGATAAAATATCTATCGCCGTAAGCAGCACTGAATTGACAGTATTCTGTAAATATTATTTCACAACTGGCCTCTGGGCCAAAACCAAGACCAATTGAAACTATATCAGTAAGATCTATTACCCTATTTGGTATATACATAAGTAAAACATATAACAAACTATTTGGGGCTTCAACAGATACGGGGTTCAAACTCGCCTCTACCCTTTTTTCTTTTTCCTGTTTTGCCAGTTCCAATCGCTTACTATTCAACTCATCTTCAATATTATTAGTAATTTTGGTTTCCAATGTAGATACGGGCTTCAAACCCGTATCTCTCGTTTGTTTTTGTTGTTTTTCAGCACCAATAGAGGCAAAACCATTTATAAAAAGGCAGCAGGTTAACATCAAAAATAATTTTTTCATCCACACTCTCCTAATATTGAAGCCATACCATATAGTGATCTGGTGATTTAGTAATTTATTTTTTAGTCTTTTTTTTATGTTTTACGTTGTCAATCTTCTTTATTTTAAAATAATTGAAGAAAAAACAGTATTATCAATCTTGAATAAAAATCATTAATTCGCTATTCTTAATATGTATATATTGTACAGTAAAACATAATGTTGAACAAGGTATACAACTATACTTTTGCAATATAAATATCTAATTTTTTACATTTATTTACAAGTGATATTTTTTTACTAGTATCAAAAAAGCTAAAAGAAAGTTATAACATTTAATAAACAATATTATACCCAGGAGATTAATTATGCTAGAAGCATTAAAGAAAAATTCATCGTTTAAAGGTCGCAAAGGCCCCGTTGTTTTATGTATTATGGATGGTGTTGGATTTGGTAAATATAAAAAAGGTGATGCTTTTTTAAACGGTTATACGCCTAATCTTGACAGAATGCTGGCTAATTGCCCTAATACAAAGCTTAATGCTCACGGTTTAGCCGTAGGGCTTCCAAGTGATGATGATATGGGAAACAGTGAAGTTGGGCATAATGCAATTGGATGCGGCAGAGTTTTTGCTCAGGGCGCAAAGCTTGTTAATGATGCAATAGCAAGTGGAAGGATGTTTGAAGGGAATGTGTGGAAAGAATTGATTTCAAATTGTAACTCTAAAAACAGCACCCTTCATTTTTTAGGCCTTTTTTCCGACGGTAACGTCCACAGCCATATTGACCATCTTAAAGCTATGATTGAAAAATCAAAAAATGAAGGTATTCAGAAAATAAGAATACATATCCTGCTTGACGGCAGAGATGTTCCTGAAACTTCAGCACTTAAGTATATAGAGCCTTTTGAAAAATATCTTCAGGAAATAAAAGAGGACTGTGACTACAAAATTGCATCCGGCGGTGGAAGAATGCAAATTACAATGGACCGTTATGGTGCAAAC
Organism: uncultured Victivallales bacterium; assembly: GCA_964523175.1. Lineage (GTDB taxonomy): Bacteria > Verrucomicrobiota > Lentisphaeria > Victivallales > GWF2-38-69. Next base: position 2,344 of record CAZGAI010000286.1, read on the forward strand.
TGGGATATGGTGCGAAAAGGATGGGATATACATGTACACGGTAAAGGTAGAAAGTTTCCATCAGCAAAAGAGGCGGTGGAAACACTAAGAAAAGAAAGCGAAGCTATTGATCAGGATCTCCCTGGCTTTGTGATTGGTGATAAAAATGGAAATCCGATCGGACCTATAACTGATGGTGATTCAGTTATTTATTTTAATTTTCGCGGTGACAGAGCCATGGAAATAACTGCTGCTTTTGAAGAAGAAGAATTTGACCCCTTTGACCGCTCTCCTCGCCCTGATGTTTTATATGCCGGAATGATGGAATATGACGGTGACCTACATGTTCCTAAAAAATATCTTGTTACGCCGCCTGCTATTAACAGAACAATGGGAGAATATCTCTGTGCAACAAACTTAAACCTACTGGCGATAAGTGAAACTCAAAAATATGGCCATGTTACTTATTTTTTTAATGGTAATAAAACAGGTAAATTTGATAAAGATAAAGAAACTTATATTGAAATTGATTCAGATATCATTCCTTTTGAACAGCGCCCATGGATGAAAGGTGCAGAAATTACTGACAAGGTTATTGAAGCTATTGAAAGCGGTAAATATGATTTTATCAGGTTGAATTATCCAAATGGAGATATGGTAGGACATACTGGAATTTACCAATCTACTATAATAGCCATCGAAACAGTTGATATCTGTGTTGAGCGTCTTGCAAAGGCTATTAATAAAGCTGGTGGCATTATGGTGATTACAGCAGATCATGGAAATTGTGATGACATGTATCAGCATAATAAGAAAACTGGCGAAATCACAAAAAATGAAAAAGGAACCCCGGAAGCTAAAACAAGTCATTCATTAAATCCAGTTCCATGTATTATATACGATCCGAAATACAAGGGTGATTATAATACTAAATTAAATTCAGGTCTTGGAATAAGTTCAGTGGCGGCAACATGTATTGAGCTGCTCGGATATGCTCCCCCGAAAGATTACACACCGAGTGTTTTTTTTAAAAGCTGAATAAATAAATTACTAAAATATTTTAAGCGTTAACCAAAGAACCTCTTGCAGTAAGCAGGGGGTTCTTTTTATTATTTTAATAGTTAGATATTACTTTTGTATATCGGTATTCTGAAATAGTTTTGGTTTATGATGTGCCATGGTTCTACCAGCTTCAAGGTGAGATAGTTCTTCAAGTGATTTACCTTTTGTTTCAACTTTAAAAATAAAAGTTAAAACAAAACCTAGAAGTGCAACAATACTCATTATTATCATAGTTATAAATATTCCAACGCCATCAATAAGTGAAGGTAAAAATAAAATACCGCAAACAGCTCCAATTTTTGCAAAAGCTGCAGAAAAACCATGTGCAGTAGCTCTTAGTTTGGTTGGAAACAGTTCTGCGGGTAATATAAATGTAGTGGCATTGGGTCCCATGTTCATCATAAAATTATAAATAATAAAACCTATAAATAAAATATACATATAATTATGACCGGTCTTAGGCAGGCAGGTAGCAACAGCCAAGGTTAATAGTCCTACTGCCATCCCAATAAATCCAGCTAACTGTAACTTAATCCTGCCTAGCTTTTCAACAAGCAAAATATTAAGAACAAGTCCGGCAAATAGAAAAACATCAATAAGCGCTGCACCCTCAATGGATAGTATATCCTCTGTGATAAAAGAACCTCCTTTTCCTGAAATAACTGTAGCAATAATGGTAGGAGTAAAAATACCTACACCATAAGTTGCGATATCCATCAAAAACCATGGGACTGCTGCTAAAATAGTTCTTTTTAAATATTCCTTTTTGAACAGGGATGAAAGGGGTAATGCTTTTTCCTGTATTTGAATGAGCTTTTTCTGTTCCTTTTTGACAATTTTAATAATAGATTTTTTGGACTTATTGCTTAATCTAGAAATTGTATTAACAGCAGAATCTCCCTGCCCGTTTTCGATACACCACCTTGGACTTTCAGGAACAGTCATCCTTAAAATAAAAATTACGGCAGCCGGTGCCGCACCAATAGCCACCATCCAATGCCAGGCATTAACATTCGGATATACCTTTAAAACAATAAATCCGACAACTGCTGCAGTAAACATCCCTACTGCCTGAAAACTAAACGCGCTAATCAGCATTCGCCCCCTAATCCTTGAAGGCATAAACTCAGAAACATAAGAAGCGCAAATAGGGTAATCAGCACCAATACCTATCCCAAGTAAAAATTGAAACACAATCAATGCATATAAGTTAGTTGATATACCGGCAAGAAGGCTGAAAACTGTTACTATTAAGGCATTTAGTATATAAAAACGTCTTCGTCCCCATATATCTGCCAGGCGCCCCATAACCCCTGCTCCAAAAACAGTTCCAAGTATAACACTTGCTGCAACAAAACCTTCCATCATCGGAGTAGGATTGTATTGATGAATTATAAGCGGAAGCGCAACAGCAATTGCAAAAAGGTTAAAACCTTCAATAAATATGCCCATAGAAGAAAGTATCCATATTCTCCAATGAAGCGGTTTAAGTCTAACAGCGTTAATAGTTGATTCTAAATTCTGTGTTGTTTCTATTTTTTCCATTAAGTATTTAATTTCATTTTAATGATTTTAGTATGATATGATTAATAATTGTAACATACCTCTTATTAAGTTTAAACAATTCAACTATAAAATTATTAGAAAAAACGTTCTTAAATCAGAAAATGGAATAAGTCTTGAGCATGAATATATAATATAAACGGGAAGGAGAAAGCTCAAAGAAGAAGAAGGTTCTCTAATGTGCTATGTAATGTTAGAATTAAGGTAGTACTTTTTTTATTTTTAATGATATTATTAAAGCAAGATAATTCATTAATGCGCCAAAAATAAAAACATAGCTATAACTGAAATATATAATAATCTGCTCGTATAAGATACTCCCAAGTAATAATGTAGCTGCTCCTCCTATCAGAATAAACTGCCAGTTTCTATATACACTTAGTTTAGCTGAATTTATAGCATTAATACTGGAAAATAATGATGCGGTTGATATCAATCCTAAACTTGCCAAAAATGAGAACAGGTATATTTTCAATTCTGATAAACCAAAACTCAGTAAAAGGGTTCCGGTTCCAAGACAGGCGAGAGAAG
>CAZGAI010000287.1:0-5444 GCA_964523175.1 uncultured Victivallales bacterium
TTAACCATTATAGAAAAAAACAAGTTTTTTCAAGCGTTCTGAATAGTAACAATTTTTTTAAATAAAATCTTTTATATAATTGAATAACCGCTATCCAATAAAAACACCTCTAATCTTACAACAATTCAGCTATTTGTACTGCGTTTAATGCCGCACCCTTTAAAAGCTGGTCTCCGGCAATAAAAATGGACAATCCTTTTTTGTCATTTCTGGAAATATCCTGGCGTATTCTTCCAACCAGTACATCATCTTTACCGGATGCAGTTACAGGCATAGGGTAAAGGTTTTCTGAAACATTGTCTAAGACTTTGACTCCGGGAGCTGACTCTAAAATTTTTCTTGCTTCTTTGGGAGTAATATCTTCTTCAAACTCTAGAAGTAGAGATTCACTGTGGGCCCTGAAAACAGGCAACCTTACGCATGTACAGTTCACCTGAAGGTCGGGTAGCCCCATTATTTTCCTTGTTTCGAATACCATTTTCATTTCTTCTTTTGTGTAGTCATTTTCTAAAAACACATCAATATGAGGGAATAGGTTAAATGCGATCTGATAAGGAAACTTTTCGGGTGTGATTTCTTCTTTATTCATTGCCTGTATTGTCTGTTTTTCAAGTTCCTGCATTCCCTGTACTCCGGCTCCGCTTACGGCCTGATAAGTTGACGCAATAACTCTTTTTAGCCTTTTTGCTTTGTGGAGCGGTGCTACAGGAACAACCATTATGATTGTCGAGCAGTTTGGATTTGCAATTATTCCTTTGTGTTTAAGTGCGTCTTCAGGGTTTACTTCAGGGACAACTAGTGGTACATCAGGGTCCATTCTAAATGCACTTGAATTGTCAACAACAACAGCCCCAGCTTTTACTGCGGAAGGCGCAAATTCTTTTGAACGTGAAGCTCCAGCACTGAATAGTGCAATATCAATATTTTTAAAAGAATTATGTGTCAGCTCTTCCACTGCAATTTCTTTATCTTTGAAGAACAGTTTTTTCCCAATTGAACGTGCTGAAGCCAGCAGTCTTAAATTGTTAACAGGAAAATTTCTCTCTGCTAATACACGAAGCATGTCAGCCCCGACAGCGCCGGTGGCTCCGGCAATTGCTATATTATAACGTTTTTTCATGTTGATATTATAGTTCCTTAATTAGTTTTTCTTCTTATATAAACTGAATTACTTATCAAAATAGTTTAAATTTATGAACCCGGCTTGCAATATTTTACAATATGCACCTATAATTTATACGGTTTTGTGAATATGAAAAGAATTAAACTTAATTATTATAGCAAAAAGTGTATTAATCATATATGTTGATAAACTCTCAAGATTGAAAATCCATATTTTAATTATTTTAGGAGCTACAATTATGATTAATGTTAATATTCCCCCAGATGAACATGTAAAAGTCCTAAATGGCCAAGGCTGGGTAGGACTGATAGATAAAATGGGAACGGAATCCTCTATTGTGAATGCAGCAAGGGTTTCTTTTGGAAAAATAAAGAATGATATTGATGAAAAAGATATTGTCCTTTTAGACTATCTTATTGAAAACCGTCATACCAGTCCTCTAGAGCACCTGGTGTTTACTTTCAGTATATACTGTCCTTTGTTTATCAGAGGGCAATGGCACCGTCATCGTACCTGGTCTTACAATGAAATTTCAAGGCGTTATACTGAGATGGATATCGAATTTTTTACTCCGTCAAAACTGCGCCAGCAGGCTAAAATAAATCGCCAGGCATCTGTTGACGGTACTTTTGATGATAAAAAACTTATTTTATCCATTGACAGACATAATAAGAAATCTCTTGCATTATACGAAAACCTTCTTGAACAGGGTGTTTGCAGAGAACAGGCAAGGGGAGTATTGCCGCAAAACATGATGGTAACATTCTGGGGAACAGTTAACTTAAATAACTTACTGCACTTTCTTGATTTACGTGACCACGAACATGCACAATGGGAAATCAGAGAATATGCAATTGCAATAAAAAAATTAATTGCTCCATATATTCCAAATGTAGCAAAATACCTGAAGTGGGAAATGTAGATACAGGGTAAACTTACTCTGAAAGAGACATTAGACTAAACGAAGAAGATAAATGAGCTAGCCGATTGCTGCAGGTGTTGCTGAGGAAACAGCCTTATGCTGTTGGTTTATCTGTTGTGAAGCAGTTATGCATTACAATTATTTTTTATTAAACTGAAGAAATTAACACAGTTAATGCTTTACTAATCTCGAAAAATATGCTGACTTTACTATAAATCTTTTGTTCGCAAGGGGGAATTTAGTCATAAGACTGCTATAATTTTCTATAATATAAATAAAGGGAGTTGTTATGAAGGTAGACAAGCAGACTATTGAAAAAGTTATTCAGATATTGAATGAAGAAATTGTACCGGCCGAAGGATGTACTGAACCAATAGCTATAGCCTATGTAGCTGCCAAAGCCAGAGAACTCCTTGGTAAAACACCTGACAGTGTAAAAGTGTATGCTTCAGGGAACATAATTAAAAATGTTAAGAGTGTTGTTGTCCCTAACAGTGGGGGAATGGTTGGAGTAAAAGCTGCCGCGGGTATGGGAATTATCGCCGGCAAGGTTGACAAGGGACTTATGGTAATCAGTGATGTTAGTGAAGCAGATATGATAGAAGTGAGAAACTTTTTAGATTGCTGTCCGATTAAAATGATTCATGAAAAAACTGATGTTAAACTTTATGTTAGAATTGAACTTGCCTGTAAAGATGAAAGTACTTCCGTTGAAATAAAACATCTTCACACAAACATTACCAGAATAATAAAGAATGGCAAAGAACTTGTTAACAGACCATGTAATGATGCAGATTTTAATTCAGCATTGACAGATAGAAAAATATTATCTATTGAGTTAATTTATAATCTTGCAAAAAGTATTGATTTAGACTTGGTAAAACCATTGTTTGAAAAAGTTATTAAATTGAACAGCAAGATTGCGCAAGAAGGTCTAAAAGAATCTTACGGAGTAAATATCGGTAGCTGTATTGTAAAGAATATTGAACAGGGAATATATGGAGATGACCGAAGAAATAGATGCGCCAGCTTTGCAGCGGCAGGCAGTGATGCCAGAATGAGCGGATGTCCTCTTCCTGTTATGACAACCAGTGGAAGCGGAAACCAGGGAATGACAGCATCTCTTCCTGTTATTAAATACTGCCAGATGAAAGGCTATAGTGAAGAGCAGATGATTAGAGGGCTGTTTTTTTCTCATCTTGCATGCATTCATATTAAGACAAATGTTGGAAGATTGTCAGCTTACTGTGGAGCTATGTGCGCTTCTGCAGGTGCAAGTGGAGCCATCGCTTTTTTAATTGGAGGAGATTTTCAAATTGTTTCCAGTGCCATTATTAACACCCTGGGTAATATTTCCGGTGTTATCTGTGATGGAGCCAAAGCTTCATGTGCTATGAAGATTGCGACAGGTATATATACAGCTTTTGATGCGGCAACACTGGCATATCATCACAAAGTGCTTCATGGAGGTGATGGTATTGTGGGTAAAGATGTTGAGGAAACAATTAAAAATATAGGTGAGCTGGCTCAGCAGGGAATGCAGACAACAGACGAAGTTATTCTTGGTATTATGACTAAATAAGGAAAAAACAAGAATGGGAAAATCTGAAAATAAGAATACTTTTGATGAAGTTGCACCTCTTAAAATTAAACTTGACTCAAGAGACTGGGGCTGGGTTTCAATAAATATAGGGATGGGGATAGGCGCCGGTATTGTCTTTCTCCCTGTTCAGGCCGGACTTGTAGGCCTGTGGACGTTTTTAGCTGCTGTACTTGTAGCCTATCCTTCTCTCTATTTGTTTCAAAGATTGTTTGTTAACACAATAGCTGAATGTCCTAAATGTGAAGATTATCCTACTGTTATATCTGAATATCTTGGGAAAAAATGGGGTATCTTATTAGGTTTTTTATACTTTTTTATGCTTATTATATGGGTTTTTGTTTATAGTGAAACTATTACTAATGACAGTGCGTTATATCTTCATACTTATGGAATTACTAAACATGTATTATCTGATAACCCAATATACTCTTTTGTAATCATTGTATTTATGGTATTTCTTGCATTTAAAAGCAAGGTTATGCTTTTCAGTATATCGAAAGTGATGGTTGTAGTAATATTGATTTTGCTTGTAGTCATAAGTATAATGATAATTCCTCATTGGGATATTGATAATATTAAGCCGATTGTTTCATTCTGGCAATTTATTAGAAATGTTATTATTACTCTACCGTTTGCTATGACATCAATTCTTTTCCTACAGTCACTCAGCCCAATGGTAATTGCTATACGATCAAGAAGCCAATCAAGGGATGAAGCAAGAAAAAGAGGTCTTAAAATAATGAATACCTCTTTCTTTATTCTTGCAGGAATAGTTTTTTTCTACGCTCTTTCGGCTACTTTGTGTATGAGCCACGAAGAAGCACTTAAGGCTTTTAAAGGCAATTATTCATTTCTGGTACTTGTAGCAGAACATGCACCGGGAATAACTATTCCTTTAATCGGCATAATAATTGGTATAACTGCTATTATGGCAGCTTTTTTTGGAGTTTTACTGGGGTTTTATGAAGCATGTATGGGATTGTCTATAAATATTTTTATGAAGAAAACTCTCAGAGAGAGTATTAATATGAAAAGACTTTCAAAAATTATAATTGTTTTTACTGTTCTTGTTGCCTGGATTGCTGCGCTTCTTAATTTTCCAATACTCTATTTTACAAGTATTTGCAGCCCTATTTTCGGAATAGTAGGATGCTTTATTCCTGTTATACTGGTTTACAGCACGGATTCACTTCGTCAATATAGAGGAATTGTTGCTTATATTGTTATTATAACAGGAATACTATTGGTTATTTCTCCATTTTTGGCATTTCTATAATAACAAAATAAATAGTTGTATAGGTATACCAGCTTTAATTTTTTGAGGGACAGAAATGTAACTTTTCAGAACAAAAAATAATAAAATACATGTCCTGTCAGTTTGTAAATGGGACAACAAGCTGTTGAATAACTGGAAAGTTTAACTTGTCCAGTTTAAAACCTGGTCGATGTCCTTATCACCTCTGCCGCTGAGGTTGACAATAATAGTTTTATTTTTGTCCATTCTAGTGGCATTTTTAAGTACCCAAGCAACGGCGTGACTGCTTTCAAGAGCAGGCAGTATACCTTCTATTTTATTCAGTAGTTTAAATGCATCAAGTGCTTCGTCATCAGAAACTCTGTCATATTGAACCCTCTGGGAGTCATGCAGGAGTGAATGTTCCGGGCCTACCGCCGCATAATCCAGGCCGGCAGAAATAGAGTGAGTATTACCGATTTGACCATTTCTATCCTGCAGAATATAAGTTTTTGTCCCCTGAAGTACACCGAGTTTTCCTCCCGAAAATCTAGCAGCATGT
>CAZGAI010000288.1:0-5442 GCA_964523175.1 uncultured Victivallales bacterium
CGTTCCACAATATATATTATCAATTTAGAATATAATAATAAAATGGAATAAATATATGAGTAAAAATACAGCTTCTTCATTACATGAACTTTCGAATATTAGAAATATTGGTATTATTGCCCATATTGATGCTGGTAAAACAACTTTAACAGAACGTTTTCTTTATTATTCGGGTAAAACGCATAAAATTGGTGATATTGATGCTGGCAATACCGTGATGGATTATCTCGATGAAGAACGAAGCAGAGGCATTACAATTGTTGCAGCGGCCGCTTCTTTTCCATGGAAAAATGATCTCTATCATCTCATTGATACCCCGGGACATATAGATTTTACTGCCGAGGTGGAACGTTCACTGCGAGTTATAGCTGGAACTGTTGTTATATTCAGTGCAGTTGAGGGAGTAGAGGCACAAAGTGAAAAAGTTTGGAGACAGTCTAACAATTATAATATTTCAAAAATTGCATTTATCAATAAGCTTGACAGAATGGGTGCATCCTTTGAGAGAGTATTAAAAGATATCCAAAACAAATTTACTGATATTAAAACTGTTCCCTTCCAGATACCAGTTGGAATTGAATCATCATTTTCAGGTGTAATTGATCTTGTAACGATGAAATATCTGGTTTTTGAAAGTGAAGACGGATCAGAAGTAAAAGAACTGGATATCCCCCAGGAGTTTTTGGAAAAGGCAACTGCTACCAAAGAAGAAATGTTGTCGTATATTTCTGAATTGTCCGACGAAATAGCTGAATATTACCTTGAGGAAAAAGAAATACCTATTGATTTACTTAAAAAAGAAGTAAGGAGACTTGTTGTATCCAACAAGTTATGTCCTGTTTTTGCCGGTTCGGCAAGACGTAATATTGGGGTACAGCCCGTTTTGGATGCGATAGCTGACTATCTTCCAAGCCCTGAAGATGTTCCTACATATTCAGCAACAACGTTGAAAAATCATGAAAAGGTTGAAATAAATGTAAATGATTCTAATTTTTGCGGCTTTGTATTTAAAACAGTTGCCAGTGAAACTGCAGACCTTCTTTATCTACGCACATATAGCGGTATACTTAAAAATGATATGACAGTCATAAATACCAGAACCAAAGAAAAAATAAAAATTAGGCGTATTTTAAGACTTTACGCTAAAAATATTGAGGCAGTTAAAGAAGTCGGTCCGGGAGATATTGTTGGTATTGTCGGAGTTAAAAACACGACGACTGGTGACACTCTATGTTCTGTTGGCAAACCTGTTCTGCTTGAAGGGGTCCATTTTCCTGAGCCTGTTATTTCAATAGCAATTGAACCAAAATCTTCCAAAGATAAAGATAAGCTGTTTACTGTGTTAAACCTTCTTAAAAGAGAGGACCCGACTTTAACTATCAAAAAACATGAAAGTACAGGACAGTTTTTGCTTTCCGGAATGGGTGAGCTTCACCTTGAAGTAAACTGTCATCGATTAAAAGATGAATTTAATATTGAAGCCAGGCATGGCGCTCCCCGTGTTGTATACCGTGAAACAATCAAAGCGAGCGGCACTTTCGAAGGTAGATTTGCTAAAGTTATTGGTGAGAAAGAATTCTTTGCAGAAGTTGTTTTCAGGTTGGAACAAATTCCAAGGCTTGAGAATGGATTAGAAGTTGTAGCTGATGTCAAGCACAGGAAGGCAATACCAAACGCATGGGTTAATTCGGCAGAGGACACATTGAATAACGGTTTAAGAACAGGCGGAAACTGGGGGTATCCTCTAATTTATATTAAAGGTACAATATTAGAAATTAAAGGTACACCTGAAAAAACGAATGAAGGATCTGTTGCAGGAGCTATCCTTGACGGACTAAATAAAGCAATAAGAGCCGGCACAAAACTGCTTGAGCCTGTTACAAAACTTGAAATAATGACTCCTGACGCTTCTGTCGGTGAGATAACCGGGTATCTTCAGGCAAGGAGAGCTGTTATTCATAGTATCGATACACTTCCGGATATAAAACGGCTTTTATGTGAAGTTCCACTAGCAGAAATGTTTGGTTTCAGTAAAGCACTTCCCAAACTTTCCGGCGGTAGAGCTTCGTTCAGTATGGAGCCATGCGGCTATCAGGAAATATCAAAAGAAGATTTAAACCGAATACTGGGAAACTAGTATATTTATGATATAAGATTTTTGATTTACGATGTAAAATAAAGCAGATATTTTTGTTTGATAGAGAGTAAAAAAGAACCGTAAAGGTAATTTCTTGTAGCGACCTTTAGCCGATAAATTTGAAAGTTGAATAAAATGAGTAAAGAAAAAAAGAAATCTTCATACAGTCAAGCAGGAGTTGATATTGATCTAGCGCAGTCTCTCCTGAAAAAAGTAAAAAAGAAAGTTGCTGCGGCAAAGCGTCCTGAAATGCTTGCTCCCATCGGTGGCTTCGGCGGTCTGTTTCAAATCGATTTGACCAAATATAAAAATCCAGTCATGGTTTCCAGCATTGATGGTGTCGGCACCAAGCTTATGGTAGCCATGATGATGGAGAAGTATGACACAATTGGATATGATATTGTGCATCACTGTATTAACGATATTGCTGTACAGGGAGCTGAACCATTATACTTCCTTGACTATTTTGGAACAGGAAAACTTAAGAGCCCCCAATATGAAGAAGTTATTTGCGGAATAGCGGATGCCTGCTCTGCCAATAACTGCGCATTATTAGGTGGAGAAACAGCAGAAATGCCGGGAATGTACGGTGATGATTTTGACTTGGTTGGTGTAATTAACGGAATAGTTGAGAAAGATAAGATAATTACCGGAGAACATATCAGTACATCTCATGTCGCTGTAGGGCTAGCCTCTAATGGGCCGCATACAAATGGTTTCAGCCTTGCAAGGCATGTACTTTTTAAAGAAAACAGTTTTACTCCGCATACAGAATTGGATGAACTTGGTGAATCGATTGGTTCTGCACTGCTTCACCCGCATATCTGTTACTGGTCCGCAATAGAGAAGGCGCTCCGGTTAAATATTTCTATTGCAGGCATGGCGCATATAACCGGTGGTGGATTATATGATAATGTTCCCCGCGTACTGCCTGAAAATGTTGATGTTGTTTTTAATAGCAATGCTTTACCTATCCCCCCCATTTTCAGCTTTATTCAGAAGAAAGGCAATATTGATAAAAAAGAAATGTATAGAGTTTTTAATATGGGAATAGGTATGGTTTTGTTTGTTCCGGCTGAAGAAGCTGATAAGGCAATTGAAATATGTACATCTCTTGGATTTAGTGCTGCTGTCTGCGGTAAAGTTGTAACTGGAAACCGCAGAGTAAAAGTTATGTAATCTCAGATTTAATTTATTTTGGAGTGCGGAAGCATGGTTTGACACTATCCCACAAAATCGATATAATTGTTACAATTAACCTTTATTTACAGCGTACCTAAAGGCACGCTTATTGTTTGGAAACTTATACCCGGGGTTAAAGCCACCGGGCTACAATACAAATCCGTTTCACGGCAAAAATAACTGCAAAGCAGTGTAGTTTGGTAGCACCGGTTTTTAAACCGGTGGAACTTTCATTTCTTACTAAGATAGGTAATTCTAATCTTTTTTTCTTCGTGTAGTGAGTTAATGATATCACCAACAGAAACTATTCCTATTATTGTATCCTCATCCCATACAGGAATATAATGAAGATGATTTTGGGCCATTATATTCATTATCTCATTAACATCTTCTGTTTCTTTTATAATAAGCAGTTTTCGGGACATTATTTCTGATACCTTCATTTGACGAAAGTTTTCATGCTTCCAGCATTCGCTGATAATAATTCTCTCAGTAAGAATTCCAGCATAGCTTTTAGGGTTATTTTCGTCAGCTAATACAAGTAGTGCTCCAATATTATTTTCCGACATAATCTTAGCAGCTTCTATTATCGTTGCACTTTCAACTACTGAATAAACAGTTTCGTTGTTCTTTTTTTCAGATAGAACTTTTTGCAGTCTCATTTTAATACCCCTTTAATTACTGTTATTACAATTCCAGTATTAATTATACTATATTTGGGGGTAATTAGTAAAGAGCTTTAATGAAAAAAATAAGATGTTTATGTACTTTGATAGAATGAAGTAATCCTGAACCCGTGAGATAATTATTGGGTTAAGGATCGGTTATATTCTATGGGCTGATTCTCTCTCCACCTGTCCGACAGAAATTCATGTAGATTTTTAAGACTAAAAAAAAGTTTTGAGGCAAAAAAAAAGACTCTGAAAAAGAGTCTGGTACCGACGGTGGGATTCGAACCCACACTCCCTTGCGGGAACTGCGCCCTGAACGCAGCGCGTCTGCCAGTTCCGCCACGTCGGCATATAAAAAACGAATAATATTATAGTTTCATGTTAACATATTTCAAGGATTACTTAAGTTCTTTTTAAATTATATTTGTTAATAAAAAATTAAAATTAATAATTAAAACAGCGTTTTTTCCCAAACAGGCTGTATTGTATAAATGTAAATATTAAATTAAGGCATTTACTGATGGCGGAGAAGAAATGGGTTAAAAATACATATTCTTTGGTTGATTTTAATGAATTAATAAGCAAAAAAGACTATTCCAGGCCAAAAGCTGCAGTGCTTTCAGGACGTGGAATCAATATTGATAATGTTGATAGTTATTTTAATGCTTCATTAAAAGATTTAAGCTCACCGTATAGAATACCTGGAACAAAAGAGGCTGCAGAGCGTCTATGGACGGCCATAAAAAAGGGTGAACATATCCTGATTCATGGCGATTTTGATGTCGATGGAATAACTGCGTCTGCTGTCATGTCATGGATCCTTTCCCAAAACGGTGCAAATGTAAATGTTTTTATTCCTCTCAGGCTGGATACAGGATATGGTTTTACACCTGACTCCCTAGACCGAGCACTTGGCCTATATAAATGTGATGTTTTAGTTACGGTAGCATGTGGTATAACAAGTAACGAAGCAATTACCAAAGCCAATAGTATGGGAATAGATACAATTGTCACTGATCATCATATACCGGGTGCAGAATTGCCCGCAGCTTCAACTATAATTAACACAAAGCTTCATCCTGAATTAAGTGATTTGCATTGTCTCGCTGGAGTTGGCACTGCATTCAAGCTGGCGCACGCTTTAGTTAAATATGGCCTTGAAAATAAACTTATATTTAACAGAATAGACCTTCGGGAAGTACTTGATCTTGTCGCACTTGGAACTGTCGCTGATATTGTTCCGTTAGTTGGTGAAAATAGAATATTGACCAAATTTGGACTAAAAATACTTGCAAGGCAAATTAGACCCGGAGTCAGAGCTCTTTGTGATATTTCCGGAATAACAAATACTCTTAAAGCGAGCGATATTGCATTTAAGCTGGCACCATATATTAATGCGGCTGGAAGATTGGGCGACCCCAATATTGCTTATCAACTTCTTGTAACAAACAG
>CAZGAI010000289.1:0-5428 GCA_964523175.1 uncultured Victivallales bacterium
AACAGAGAATATTGATGATATCCTTAATGAATTTGAATTTTTACCTGGAATCTCAAAGTCAATACCAATTATAAACAAAGCATCAAAAGAAGGCCGTCAAAGTATATTGTCAAGCTTGCCACCGGATGAATATAGCGTTGCTAAATGTGTGGAACTGGAAGACAAGAATGTTGACGTAATCTCTGCTGAAACAGAGATTCCTATAGAAAAATTATTAGTGATATTGCTGAAACTTGAAATTAAAAAAATAATAACCCAGCAGCCTGGAAAACGCTTTAAATTCAAAAATTAAGTTATTGTATTCTCTATTTATTTTGTTATTTTGTTATTTAATGTTTTTTCGTGCTTGTTTTTTTAATTAAAAATTAATAAATTGAATATATATATAATAAATATAATATATCAACATAAATCTCTGGAGTTACTAAAATTCAGATAGAGATCTAAAACAAAGAGGGGAAAGTGTTATGTCACGTTATGTGGTAGATAAAGAAAAAGTAGATAGATCTGATGGCCTTGGAATCCTTTATACATTTATACGTCTATTTGCTTTAGTGCCAACTGTAGTTTTAAGAGAAATTCTAATGGTTCCTATTTTTAGAAATTGGTTTTTTCATTTATTTAAAAAATTAATGGACAGGCAGTCAAAGACTAGAAAAGAATTTCCTGATCAGGTGCAGAGAGATAAACACGCTGTTATGATATCTATTTTTGACATGATTTCAACAACTATTTTTAATGCGAATACAAATCATGTAAAAAGAAAACGTCTAAAGATGTTTCTTGATATCTTTCTAGCAAGAATACCTGAAATAGAAAACTATAAAAAGGAATATGGCACCTATCCCCCCAGTTTTCTTGTAATCGGGATTGGCAAATACTGTAATCTAAAGTGTACAGGGTGTTATGCAAACAGTGACTCTGAATCATGTGAAAAGCTTGAATGGGATGTTCTTGACAGAATTATTGCTGAAAAGAAAAAACTTTGGGGCTCATGCTTTACTGTAATCACAGGTGGGGAACCTTTGGTTTATAAAAGCCAGGGAAAAACCATTTTTGATTTAGCGGAAAAACATTCCGATCAACTATTTATGTTCTATACCAATGGAATTCTTATTGACCAGAAGGTTGCAGATAGGTTAAATGAACTTGGGAACTTAACTCCGGCTGTTTCTGTTGAAGGATATGAGAAAGAAACGGATGAACGTCGCGGTAAAGGTACTTATAAAAAGATTATGACCGCAATGAAAATATTAAAAGACAACAAGATAGGGTTTGGCGTTTCTATCACTGCCACCAACCTTAACGCAGAACTTCTTTCACACGATGAAATATATGACTTTTTCTTTAAGGAATGCGGTGCATCTTATGCCTGGATGTTCCAGTATATGCCTATCGGGCGTAAGAAAACGCTTGACCTGCTTGTAACACCTGAACAGCGTCTTAAATTATATAGAACAGTAAAGCATTTATTACACGACAAAAAATATTTTATCACGGATTTCTGGAATTCCGGAACCTGTGTGGAAGGCTGTATCTCAGCAGGCCGTTATGGCGGTTACCTGTATATTGACTGGAATGGGCATGTCTCACCATGCGCTTTTAACCCATATTCACCTATAAACATTTATGATGCTTTTAAGAATGGCAAAAATCTTAATGATGTAGTACAGGAACCTTTCTTTAAAGCAATTCGCGACTGGCAGTGCAATTACGGTTTGACAAAAGCTAAAAACGAGATTGGCAACTGGATTACACCATGTATTTCAAAGGATCACTATAAAGATTTAAGGCCTATAATCGACAAATATAAGCCTATTCCAATAGACGAATCTGCAAGAGAAGCCCTAGAAGACGATAGCTATAAAGAAGGTATGATTAAGCATGGTGAAGACCTAGCTGAGGTTCTTGGACCTGTATGGGAAAAAGAGTATTTAAAGAACTGCTGATTTGGCAGATTAAAGTATACCGTAAACGGTAGAGTATTATCGCTTCGCTTTGCCACGTTTAAAGCTAAAATCGTAAGCTAAAAGTTAAGATCTTTACCGACGAAAGTATCAAAAATTAGATAAATATATCAGATCTAACTTTGGAGAAATATATGGCTGTTATCCTTGAAAAAAAAGGCGCTAAAGGCAATACTCAAAAATTTATATTATTAGGCGGAGGGCGTACTCCAGGTAATTATGGAACATCTGAAGAACCATATGTTGTTGTATGTGATGATCAGGGTGTTATCAGTTGCCAAGTAGATTTTGCCAATACAATCAAAGTTCTTAAAGTTGATGGGAAATCTCCTGCTGAAATTTGTAAAGAACTTTGCTGAAATATTTTTACAACAGTAAAAAGCTGAATTTATCCTTGACATATTAGTATATAATACCTTATAATCATTATTTAATGTTATAAGGTATTTGAATTTATGGGCATTCTGAGATTTTTTCAATATTTTCAATGTAGCTACAAATTTTTATGTTAACCTTTTAGATACACAAATATAACGGAACTTAATAAATAATCAAAAAAAAGGAAATATAGCATGCCCCCAAATCTAATTGACAAAAACACAGCAGAAAAAGCTAATATTACAGATCTTTTAAAGCAGTTGAATAGCGATCAGAAGAAAGGGCTTGTTTCACAGGAAGCCGAAAAGCGGCTTGCTGAATATGGGGCAAACGAACTTGAGGAGCATAAAGAAAGTACTCTAATGAAGCTCCTCAAAAACTTTTACGGCCCTATTCCTATCATGATTGAGGCAGCTGCACTCCTCAGCGCTATATCCCTTGCCTGGAATGATTTTGTTGTAATAATGTTTCTCCTTATCATGAATGCTCTAATTGATTTTTTGCAGTCGAGAAAAGCAGACAGTGCTATTTCTGCATTGAAAGCAAGTTTGGCAAGTAAGTCAAAAGTCCTTAGAGATGGTGCTTGGGCAGAAATTGATGCAAAAGATTTGGTTCCCGGCGATATCATCCGCCTCCGTTTGGGGGATATACTACCTGCTGACATAAAATTAATGGATGGCGAATATCTTTTAGTTGATGAAGCTGCATTAACAGGTGAATCTCTCCCTGTTGAAAAGCATGTTGGAGATGTTGCTTATTCCGGTGCTATAGCAAAACAGGGTGAAATGAATGCCATAGTTTATGGAACTGGGGTTAATACTTTTTTTGGAAGAACAGCAAAACTGGTTGCAGAAGCAAAAACAAAAAGCCATTTTCAAGCGGCCGTTACTAAAATTGGACAATATCTTATTGCTCTGAACTTTCTGCTAATAGCAGTTGTAATTCTTGATGCGATTTTCTTTGGTACTCATGATGTTAACTGGTGGAAGGAAATTACATTCTGCCTGGTACTTACAGTAGCCGCTATTCCTGTGGCATTGCCGGCTGTGCTAAGCGTTACAATGGCAGTTGGAGCCCAGAAATTATCTAAAAAGAAAGCTATTGTCAGCAAGCTTGTTGCTATTGAAGAAATGGCAGGGATGGATATTCTCTGCTCAGATAAAACAGGGACAATTACTAAAAATATATTAACTGTTGAAGGGTATAGTACTCTTGGAAATTTTACTGATGATGATATAAAAATGTTCGGCTATCTGGCTTCAAAGGCTGAAGATAATGACGCTATTGATACAGCTGTTATTGCTAAAGTTACTGAAAATAAGGAATTAGCAGAGAAAGTAAAAGGTTACGAACAGTTGGAATTCAGGCCTTTTGATCCTGTTTCAAAACGTACTGAAGCTGATATTAAAACTCCAAAAGGAAATATCACAGTTAGTAAAGGAGCCCCTCAGGTAATTTTAGCTCTGGCTGAGAATAAAGATGAAATATCAGAAGAAATAACTAAACTGGTAGATGAAGCTGGATCACGCGGATTCCGTACTTTGGGTGTAGGTGTTTCCAAAACTGAAGGTAAATGGGAATATGTTGGTCTCATTGACCTAGAAGATCCACCACGTGATGATTCAGCCCAGACGATTAAAGATGCCAGAGAGTTGGGTGTTGAAGTTAAAATGATCACAGGTGATCATGGTGCTATTGCCAAAGAAACATGCCGCCAAGTTGGAATCGGACCAAATATTCTGAAAGCTGAGATGCTTGATGGGTTACCCGATAGAAAAGCTACCAAGCTTGTAGAAGAATGTAATGGATTTAGCCAGGTTTTCCCTGAACATAAATATGAAATAGTTGACCTGCTTCAGAAAAATGGTCATATTGTAGGTATGACCGGAGATGGTGTTAACGATGCACCGGCACTTAAAAAAGCTGATTGTGGAACTGCCGTTGACGGAGCTACTGATGCAGCCAAAGGTGCAGCTGATATTGTACTGACAGATCCTGGACTCTCTGTAATTGTTGATGCAATAAAAGAAGCCAGAAGAATCTTTCAGCGCATGACAAGTTATGCAATCTATAGGATTGGTGAAACTATTGATGTTCTATTTTTTACTGTTATTGCTATTTTAATTTGGGGCAGATTTCCCGTTGCTCCCATTATGATTATCTTATTAGCAGTTTTTAATGACTTCCCTATAATGGCAATTGCAGCAGATAATGTGAAATATTCCCTTAAACCTGATCGGTGGAATATGCGCAATGTCATTGGGATAGCAACAGTTGTAGGTCTGTTGGATGTAATATTTACTTTGGGACTGTTTGCTTTCGGTTATAATGTTCTTTTAAAAGACCCGGGAGTATGTATTGTAGCCGGTAATACTGTCAATCATATTGTTGAAGGCGGAAAAGTAATTTTTCCGGCAATTAATAATTATCAGTTAGCTCCACAATGGATAAAAAGTATTTTACCATCAATATCGTATCCTCAATTACAGACTGTTGCTTTTATGCAGTTACTGATTGCAGGTAACTTTACAATATTTATTTGTAGAACGGTAAAAGGATTTTGGACAATTGCTCCGAGCAAAGGCCTATTCTGGGCTTCTCTTCTGTCTAAACTTCTTATCTCTGTTGCGTGCTGGAATCTGTTTTTTGGTGGAACCTGGGGACTTATACCGGGAATTACCTGGCAGTATATTGCTTTGATATGGTGCTATGCATTTGTCGAAAGAATGCTTATTTCAGACTGGGTTAAAGTTCAGGCATGGAAATTGTTTGATCATGAAGGTGTGAAATTTCATAGACATGGAAGGGTACATAGATAATGGATAATACAATAAAAATTGAAGATATCGATTTAGAAGTAAAAAAACTTGGAGTAGGTAGGGTTGACTCTCCGCTTACAGGCTCAACAAGTCTCAGTATAGAACAGACGCATTTCGTTAAAAAAGGTGACCGTATTCATTATTCTACAAGTGTTAGAGAAGATAGTACACCTATCCAGCAGAAAAGCTTTGAACGGGCAGGACCAAGAGCTAAGATTTACTTTAAGCCTAAAACAACAAGAGCTGCAATTGTAACATGTGGTG
>CAZGAI010000290.1:0-5428 GCA_964523175.1 uncultured Victivallales bacterium
AAAATGAAATCAGATTGGAATTTAGTGCGAAATATTTCTAATTCTTAGGAGCTGGTTCCGATGGAGGGGGAGCGAATGGCGCGGTTTCATACAACAGCTGCACCGAGGGCACGGGAGAATGATAGACCGGTTGACATAACTGTTTCTCTTATTTTTTTATATTTTAAAACTAATGTACATTCCCATAAATAATCAGGAACATTAACTGTAATATGAGAATAGCAGAATACTGAAACTTGAAAGGGAAGTTTATTAGTACTCAAATTAAAATAATTTCAAGCTGGTATGATAAACAACTCCACCTTGTCAAATGGGCGCCCTGTTCTAAAGCTTTGTCTCCATTTTTGGGGGCTGTTTATCTTTCGCCACTTGATTATGCTATGGAAAAGCTGTGCTTAAAGAAGAAAATATACTACATCAGGTACGTTGATGACCTTATCATACTTGCAAAAAATAGGTGGGATCTTAGAAGGTCTCTTAAAGTTCTATACTCCGCACTGTAAATTGCGCCCTTCAAGGGAGTGTTTACAGCGACTCATTTCAAAATCAATCCGGCTTTATGAGCAGAAAGCTAACAGGAAGCAGCTTTTGGAGTATTTGGGACGATGGCTTATATATTTTAGGGGCGGACTAAAAGGAATAGTCCAAATAAATAGACTTGTTCATTGACTACAACTTCAAAATACGCTATAATAATCAGTATAGTTTAACCTAAGTGATATTATAGGATTTGAAGTTGTGAAAATCTTATCATCATTTGATTACATCGTAAAAGCCCAATTTTTTAAAGGTTCATCTGAATAATAATGGCGAAAATATGTAATGAATAAGTTACGCTAAAATTACTTCCTGTCTCTCAAAAATATAATAATGAAATGTCGAGGTGGGAAGAAATTTTTTTATTGTCACGTAGATCCACCAAGTAAAATGGCATATAAAACAAAAACATCAAAATAGGCGGGGGTACAGATTTGAAGGGTTTGAGAATTTTAACTAAAGTGTGGCCGTGTTATCTATCTCTCATTATAATGCTAAGTGGATTTGTTTCTCTGGGCGGCGACGTCAGAGCTAAATGCACCGTGCTAAATATGACTAATAGAAATATAGATGTAACAGGCAGTCCCACCACCGGGTATACAGAGGATGATACGCTAGAAGCCTACCTCTGGCTATGTCTTTATCCTGGCCCCGGTAGTGAAATAAATACGTATTCGGACACACTGGGTCGAGGATCTGCTCTTGCGCTCTGTGGAATCGGTCGTGGCGGTATTACAAGCTCGGTGGGGGTACAACTAAAATTAAAGGATGGAGCCACGGATCTAGGTTCTTTTAAAGCTACTGCTCGCTTCATAGGGACTTCTAGTTACAATTTTAATCTAAATGAAGCTGGCGCTTCGCAATCCGTTTATGCCACACCAGCACCAATATATTCAAACACCTCTACACATGGAAACCTGCAGGTCCCTAATGTTAATGCCGGTGTTGTTGTGATGCCAATCATCCGAATCCTTTATATAAACGATTCAGACACTGACCTGCATTTTACCCAAACTGGGGGGCAATGTGATCCATATTGGACTTATGCTATGCTAGGGAAGAATTCCAATCTAAGTGTACCAAAAACTATCTATGTTGACCCGGGGGTTGTGGACCTTGTCAAAGGTACCGTAACTGTACCGCATGAAAAGTTAAATCCAAATTATGAAGGTCAATTTATCAAGACCGCTTTATATCTGGATCTAAAATCCTATAACGAAACAAAATACTACGGCACCGTAGTTTTTGAAAATTATTGCAAGGGTGCTGAAGGGGCGAAAATAACATTCGTACCAAACGTCAATGATGAACTGGGCAATGTAATCAAGAATTCAAAGACGACTTGGAGCAAGAGCAAAGAGGGCGTCCCTATTCTAACTATACATATAATTCCAAAAAATCCTTAACCGTAAGTGAGGGGACACGTGATTGGGACCATCTGTACTATAGAGAGAACTCTTCTGTTGCACTATCCGATTATTGTTACGGGACAGATACCCTTTGTTTTGTAGTGCAAGTTTGTCGACTTTAATTCACGTCTAAACGCTATTGGCGGTAATAGCAATTGGCTTATGTTGCTCTACTTAAAAAATAATTTATAGCTCCTAGCGCTAGCTGTTCATAATAGCCTACTGCGAAGGGTTTCGTATGTGCCTAATTTATTATATGACCTTATCTTCTAATGTCGATTTATATGACAGGATTGAGTATTTAGTTCCCCAACCTGTACGCGAAGCTATATTATCTAATAACCAAAAAGTTGATGTGAAAGCTCCTCTTTTAATCAACTCATTTAAAGGAAGTTTTTATTGAAAATTCATTTCTCAAAAGCAACAAGAACTTCAACTTTACGAACAAGATCCCCAACCCCCATCGTTTATTCAGCCGGGATAATTTGATGAGTGAAATATAGCAGAAATAAGTGATGATGATCTTAGATATATGCTTTGTAAAAATCCGGAAACAATGCGACAGGAACGTGCAACAAGAAATGGCATTATTTCAAAGGTATGCCGACAAATTGATTGCTAAGGGGAATGTAAAAAAGAAAAGAAAAAAACTAAATGTGGCTGCAAGTATTGGACGGATATTTGAGAAATACAAAATAGGGAAATTTTTTTCATGGGATATCGGCGATAATGGAGAAGTAAATATAGTCGCTGAAGGAGGATGTTATTGACAAAGAGGAAATACTGAATGGATGTTATATGATAAGGACTGATGAAAAATCTGATGTATTAAACGAAGAGGAAGTTGTCCCAGGTTATAGAAATCAAAAAAAGGTTAAACTTTATATCCAAAACATCAAAGCTGTTATGCTTGAATTAAGGCCAATGTATCATAAAATTGATGAACGGCTTAAAATCTCTCTGAAGTTTATTTTCTGCAGAGTCAGCACCGTTTAGAAACAATACCTCTAATGATCTATATATGGTATATGACAGTTGTCATTTATTGATGAACTATAATTTGATATAAAACCGTTATTTTTTCTATTTCAAGAAGATAAACTGCTCCAATATCTGATGTTTTCTCGGGAGTTGAGGGCAATCAAGTCAATGAATAACCTTAGATTTGAGTCAAGACCTTAAAAAATGACACGATTGCTCCCGTTACCTGAAATTCCTAATATTATTGAATCAACCTTTTTTATCCTTTTTCTCAGCTCTCTTTTCCTTTAATGTTTTCTGTGGTTTTTTCCTTTCTACAGCCTTTTTAGCACCTCTTCCTTTAGTCATTTTGATTCTCCTATATTGTAAATTAAAGGTTTAGATAAAATCTAATTAAATTTTAGGGCGATAACTTAGAATTTCATAATTATGTAATATAGACACTACTGAATTACAATTCTGACATGGATAACTGTTTCCGCTGTTGATATATCCCCCCTTTTCTATAATTCATAGCTCACTCACGTGTCTGTGCCAGGACTTTAATTTAGGGCAGAATTATTTGACATAAACACCATTATTAGAGTATATTTATATACTAAATCTACCATGTTTAAGTAAATATTCTATAGTGTATCTTACTTTTCTTTAACTAAGAATTTTCTTCGTGGTTATAATTCTTCAGAATATTCTGAATTTAAAGAAATGTTGAAAAAATCGCTTACATGTAAAGTCGCATTTGCAAAAGACACATTAAACAATTAAAATCAGGATGATACGGAAACATTATATGCTATAGGAACATAAAATTACAGATAAAAATGAACTGCAACACTTGAGTAATATATTCAATAGGTATATGTTCATCTAAATTAGAACGCTGCTTACTGTTAAGTACCAATTAACTAACACCCTATAGACAGAATTAATTGAAGAAGTTTTAAAATATGACAGATTCCCAGAAAAAATGCATGATTGTAGAAATGCCATTGCAAGTAAATGGATACGATATTGATGTGATGGGTATAGTTAGTAATATTGTATACATCCGCTGGTTTGAAGATCTCAGATTTAAATTTCTTGATACTTATTTTCCTTTTGAAAAAATAATATCCCATAATCAGTCGCCTATATTAGCAACAACTGAAGCTAGTTATAAATATCCTCTTACTATCTATGATAAGCCTTTCGGTCGGGTATGGGTTATAGGTATGAGCAGGGCAAAATGGAAAATGGAATTTGAAATTGTTACTGAAAACAAAATCCACTGCACAGGCAGGCAATCAGGTTATTTTTTTGATCTGAACAAAAACAAACCAATAGCAATACCATCAGAACTAATCAATAGATTTAAGCTTGAAAGTGAAATTTAATCCGCAAGAATAGTTTTTTCTAAATTAATTTAGCTTTGTCCCGATGCCAATGTATTATTTTCATTATTTAACAATTCAATAGCTATTTTATCCTTAGGGACAAAGAACGCTATTTCTCCATAAATTCCAGCCTCACTTACTTTTCTTTTTTTACTTCTTTGATCATTTCGGGTAATATCTCTTTTCTTTTTTCCACTATTTCATCAGCTCTTTCCTGCGTGTTCGCTGTTGCATAATTCCGAAATTCCGGTGCATTACCTGACGGTCTTAAATGTGATACATCACCATTATCAAAAACGATGCGTATACCATCTGTAAAATTCACATCTGTTATCTCTCCAAAACCTCTCTTTTTATTGAAATATTTACTCAACTTTTCTTTTATTGCGTCAATCTCATCATCATTTTTAGCCGAGAATATCTGTATTATTTCTTTACCCATATTCGCTGTGTATTCGCCGCATCCAGGTGTATTGTTATCCGCAACATCCGCGTGGGTGTACCTATGCGGCAGACTTTTATCGATTAGTGTCGAGATTGTTTCCGATTTTTTTATAGCCAGGCTTATTGCAGAAATAAGCGGAAGTGCCGCGTCCCTTGTTGGAAGAGCTTTTAAGGTTCCGTCACCCACGCTCCAGTCGCTCCCCAGTAAAAATCCTCCATTGGATTCCCAGCTTACGACTTTAGCCGATGGATCACCAACAAGCTTTTCGTTCATCGCAGCTATAACATAAGGAGATCCTATCTTGGTTTGTTTAACCTCTATGCCTTCCGCAGTCAAAGCACTGACAACAGCGTCATTAGCACTTATCGGCACTGCCGCAAAATCAGGTTTTAAAAACATAGAAACAAGCGCTCCAAGTTTATCCCCTGTTAAAAATTCGCCATTCTCATCAGCAAGAAGTGGTCTATCAGAATCTCCATCAGTCGAAACTATAGCGAATGGAGCATATTCTGCAGCCCATCTCTTAAGTTTATTTCTCGTATCTTCTGAAACTTTTTCTGTGTCTACTGGAACAAACGCTTCACTTCTGCCAACAGACAGGACTTCTGCTCCCAGGCCTTTAAATATCTTTTCAATAACATCTCTTCCAACGGCTGAATGCTGATATAGAACTATTTTCTTCC
>CAZGAI010000291.1:0-5416 GCA_964523175.1 uncultured Victivallales bacterium
CTTTCTGGCATGCGCGCTCGGCTAAAGCGCTTGTCAAATGACTTCCAACTCCACAGGGTCCTAGCAATACTATGTTTTCCTTTTTTAGAACAAAATTCAGATGAAATAAATTTTCTATCTGAAGGCGGTTGATCTTTTTAGGATGATTCCAGTTAAACTGCTCCATAGTTTTAATGCACGGTAGTTTTGCATTTTTAATTT
Organism: uncultured Victivallales bacterium; assembly: GCA_964523175.1. Taxonomy (GTDB): domain Bacteria; phylum Verrucomicrobiota; class Lentisphaeria; order Victivallales; family GWF2-38-69. The sequence continues at coordinate 202 of CAZGAI010000291.1, forward strand.
TTCTTTCAATGCTTCGTTCTTTGTAAGCACATGCTTCCCCTTCAATAAGGCTGTTGAGGAAACTTAGGTGATCAAGTTTTTTTCTTGCGGCATGTTTAACTGCATCCTGATAGTTTTCGTATATATGAGTGAGTTTAAGATATTGCAGGTTATCTTTCAGATTTTGCGATATGTTATCCATAGTATTAATTCCTCTGAATTATTTGATTATAGGCTTCGATATCATTTTTTTTAAAATCCACGTCCAGTAAATCCTCTTTTCTTAATAAGTGAAGAGAAGTTGCTTTCGGTGTAAGACGTTGGCGTTGCTCAAGAATATTGGAAATATACTCACAGCTGTATGCCTGGAGCTCAAGTGCATCATCAATTGCAGCTGTTACTTTATCAGCACCGTATATATCAGTTAGTGCCATTATTTTTCTTATATGGTATTTTGTATTAAACAGTCGCTGTTCAATTCCTTTATAATATTTTTCCGCATTTAAGGATAAAGCCAGAAAATGTTGCAGAAGCTTCCTGTCTTTTGCATTGCGTTTCTGTTCCAGCAGAGCTTTTACATGCTGAGGATTTTCAAAATTCTTGTTTTTTTCGTAAGATCTTTCGTGCTTTGCAATAAATTTATCATCCTTATAAATAAGCAGTTCTTTCGGATATATTTTTATCTTTAATATTTCTGATGCATACTCAGCCGGAACAGAATATTTGTTTGCCTCGAATGTAACTCTAAACTGGGAATTTGATTTTACCGTCTTGATTACGGCACAGTCATACGGAAACAGCGGCAAACGATTCATTGATATTTTTTCCTCTTTAAATAAATCAACTGGTCTTTTAGCAGTTGTCCTGTGTTTTCTGACATTTGCAGTGTTTTCCATCCAGCACCTAGCCTGATTATTTACTGCTTCAAGGCTTTTTATCTCTCCGATACCGTTTAAAAAGCTCTGCCTTAAGTACAAAACTGCTCTTTCTACTCCACCTTTTTCATGTGGACTTCTTACCGAACAGGCTTTTTCTTTAAAACCGTAATGCATTGCAAAGTCAGCATAATGAGGATTAATTTTTACATTTCCATACCGTGAATGCTCAAGAACAGCAACTTTACAGTTATCAACAATTACCATTTCAGGAACTCCCTGAAAATATTCGAATGCATTACGGTGACACTGTAGAAAATGCTCCTGATTCTGCTTCATTATAAATTCAACGTACATCATTCTGCTATAGCATAATGTCATTATAAATGCATACAGACGTCTTGTACTCTCAGGTAGTTTTATATAACCGCAATAAGCAAAATCAACCTGTGAAGCTTCTCCTGTATTATATACAACACTTAGAAAAGCAGGTTTTTTAGATGGTTTTTCGGTTAGCTGTTCCGGATGATATATCTGAAACACTCTTTCCTTTATCATAAAACACATTTTTCTGAAAGTCCATTAAATCACTTAAGTGTGAGCTTCTGAGATGGCTTATCAAACCTGTTATTATATTCTCATGATATTCCACTGTATCAAGAAGTTGTATAATTGCAGAAGAATGATGTTTAACTGTATTTGTCAGAACGAAATCACTTAATAGTACTTTTGAATTAATAGGCTTTTGTACCTGAACAATTTTACCCTTAAGTGATTTCGTTCGACTTTTTTTACTTTTTTTTGATATTTCTTGCTGTAACCAGGATGTCTTTTCTGCCAATCCTTAACATAGTTCGAATTTTGAATGCGTTTTTCGAGCGTTTGATTACAGCTTTTTCGGCGTTGTTTAGCCTGACTTACATTATGACTGACTCGACGGCACTCAGGCTTTGTACAGTATTTCTGACTATGTTGGTTATGTTTTGACGGTGTAAACATACTGTGACAATTTTTACATTCTATTTCTCCTGATTTATTCATAGCAATACCTTATAGTTTTATATGAATAGTCTTAGAAGAAAATACAGGAAGAAGTACCATTTAAGAAGATAGTTTTAATGGAATTATTGGAAGAAAATTGAATTAAGAAGATAGTTTTAATGGAAGTGAAAAAAGCTGGAATAATGGACTTTCATCTTGTTACTGACACTTTTTTATTAATTTTAATAAAATTGTCACAAAAATCAAATAAATCTCCTATTAAATATGCTATGTATTTATGAGACAGCACACTAGGAGTCTGTAGGAATTGTGAATAATCTGCTGCAAAGCAGCTGAATTTTTCTGAGTTTTCTGTCAAAAAAGATCAAATAGGTCTATATGTTCTCCCGATTACGACAGAAAATCAGCTTTATTCAATCAATTTTTCGCTACGATCCCCAAAGCCCGACAAACTCCTAGTACACCGGAAGAGAAATTCCTTTGAGAGACTTATATGTATCCAGGGCATATATATCTGTCATACCTGATATAAACTGAATGATATTCATAATTGCCTCGTAACGGCCTTCAGCAGTATTAAGCTGTTCATCAAACGGCTGAAACTGTTCCGGCATAAGTTTAATATTACACTTATTCCTATCGGTTTTATCTCCCAGCACTGCATTAAGAAACAGGTCCAGCAACCCTGATAAAACCTCAAATCCAGCAGACTCTATCTCTATCACTTTTCTGTAGTTGTATATTTTTTTTATTGATAACTTCTGAATCCTATCGAGAACAGGTTTTGCAGGTACTGTATCTAATAGTGAAACTCTGAATTTTCCTTCCATTAAAAAGCCAAGATTTTGTATGAAATTTTCCGCCGTCCATGCTATAAGTGCAGAAATAGATTTTGCTCTCAGAAAGTTGAGTTTTTCTCGTTCATCAATTACACTTTCGTATTTATCAATATTTCCGGCTTCTTTAACCAGGTCAAGGAGCAGTTCTTCTGCCTCTTTAAATGAAACAAGGTTCAATTTTACCCCGTCCTCAAGATCCATAATCCTATAACATATATCGTCAGCAGCTTCAACCAGAAAAGCAAGTGGATGCCTAAACCATGCAACCCTGCCCTCTTTCCTAATCAAGCCGGTTTTTAATGCAACTTTCTTAAAAATTTCTTTCTCTGAATCAAAAAAACCAAACTTTTTCTCGCAGCAGGCAGAGCCTGTTTTAAATATTTTTGTTTCTCTATCCGACACATTGTAGGTGGAGGAATCAACTTCGCCGCCCAATCCCCTTTTGGGAGGGGAATCAAAGGGGTGGGTTACTGAACCTCTGGGATATTTAGTAAACGCTGCAAGTGTAGCATATGTCAATCCTAATCCACCTAATAATCTCGACTGTCTCGGCAATGTGTGTGTCAGTATTCTGAAGCCTAAAGCATTCCCTTCAAAGTTTTGAAAATCCGATATTTGGGTTTCGGTAAGACCTTCTAAAAATCTTTTAGCTCCATCACTCCTGAAATAACCGGCAATAGCATCTTCACCGGAATGTCCAAATGGTGGATTTCCTATATCATGAGCAAGACAGGCATTTGCAACAACTGAGGCAAATGCTTCATGTGTAATACCTGATTCATCAAGCTCTTTGTTATTTTTGACAATCTGACGGCCCACTAGACTTCCCAGAGAACGTCCCACACACGAAGTTTCCAAACTATGAGTTAATCGTGTATGAATAAAATCTGTTTTTGGAAGAGGAAACACCTGTGTTTTACTCTGCAGCCTTCTGAATGCACTGGAAAATACTACACGGTCAAAGTCTCTTTGAAATGATGTTCTATCGACATTTAAAACATCTGTATTATCCGATGCCCCCAGCCTTTCACAATTAAATAACTTTATCCAATCCATATTAAAGCTCTAGTTTTAAGTGTTATGTTTTAGTCAATAACCACTAGTCAAGCTAGTGGCTTAATGGTAATCCCTTTAAAGGGGTTATTGCCAAATACAAAAAAGCAGAATTAAAATAACAAATAAAATTCTAATAACGAAACAAACAAAAACCAGAAACTTATCCTTATTTCAAGTCGGTACAATAGATATTGGCATATCAATTTAGTTTTATGTTTGAAGCTTTCATTATTGTAATTTGTCCTTTGTTATTTTCGCTGTAGAAGTTAAACGTTGTTAAAACCTCCAGTCAAACTGGAGGTTTACCAAAATTACTATTACATATATATAACTGTAACACCATCTCCGCCGACAGTATTCAGCTCTTCACCAGAGTAATATTCCCTTACCTGTTGACAATTTTTAAAATGATTACGCAAACCGTTTTTAAGTACCCCCTGTCCATATCCATGAATAACCAGAATACTTTTATACTGTCCGGAGTTTATTAAAATATCGACTTTACATATCGCTTCATCCAAAGTCTTCCCATGAAAATCGACTGTTTTATCATGAACACTTTTTCTGGTTCCAGAAGCTCTTTTTTTCTTGGCAGACATAATTCGTACTTTCAGATTCATATTTTAAATATTTTGGCAGTTTAATTTTATAAGATAATATACCCCCATAAGATAATATATCCCCACCCTGCAACAAGTTAAACTATTTAAATTATTTTCTTTTCGCACAACGTGTCATTACAAACCTATACACTTATTTGTTCAAAGCATACTATCAATTCATTGCCGATTCACTAAATTCTTAATTTACATAAGATTTAATCAGAAACTTATATTTGACTTCACACACATAAAGACCTATATTCATTATTTAGCTACGGTTTTTGCCAGGCTATTACAATTTAGAAACGCAGAAGACTGCGATAGAACAAAGATCAACCTAACAGGGAGAAGAGTGTAATGGGTAAAGGTACAGTTAAGTGGTTCAATACAGAAAAAGGTTATGGTTTTGTAGCTCCAAACGATGGAGGAAAAGATCTATTCGTGCACCATACTGAAGTAAAAACATCCGGTCGTGCAATGTTGGATGAAGGCCAGGAAGTAGAATTTGAAGTTGGAGAAGGCCAAAAGGGGCCATGCGCAAAAAATGTTACTCCATGCTAATTGTTTTACTCATTTGAGACTTACTTGAATATAGGTTGTTGATTTGCTGAACCCACGGGGCAATGAGCAAATCAAAGCCTTATTATTAATTTATAGTTTAGCCTAAAAACCTGTGGGGGGATCACACATTGCTCCACAGGCCTGTTTAGACTCGCTTTATTTCATACATTTAGGTTCATACAGTAATACTGCCCTCGTATTCAGCCTTTGCTATTACAGAAAGACAGTCAGCTGAATCATTTTTTGTATCATATCCCCTAATATCTGCTTAGTAAGTCCTTCATCAACTGTCGAATCATTT
>CAZGAI010000292.1:0-5404 GCA_964523175.1 uncultured Victivallales bacterium
AACATAGTTAATATACAAAGCAATTAACGGGAAGCTTTAAAGTTGAAAGCAGACATAAACAGTATAGGCTTAGACCTTATTCACAATGTAACTCATTCTGTTTTTATTCATAAATCAGATGTTTCTTTAATGTTAAAAGATGTATTAGATGTACTTCAAAGTGATTTAGGTATTGAACGCGGTACACTGACACTAAAAAGAGACAATCTACTTATAATCGAAGCCTCCAAAGGGTTATCTGAAAAAGAAAAAAAAAGAGGTCAGTATAAAACAGGAGAAGGAATTACCGGGAAGGTCGGGTTAACCGGTGAATCAATAGTTATTACGGACATTTCCCAGGAGCCCCTTTTTTTAGATAGAACTAAAACAAGGCATTCTATAAAAATTGCATTTATCTGCGTGCCTATTAAACATAACGATGAAATTATTGGAACATTAAGTATCGACTGTCCGTTAAGTATTACATACAGGCTTGCTAAAGCACTTAGAATTCTTGAAATAGTTGCAAATATACTGGCTGATGGTGTAGCTGCATTAAGAAATGAAATTGAGGAAAAAGATCAACTTAAAGCAGAAAACATACGTTTAAAAAATGAGTTAACGGGACACTTCAGGCCTGACAATATTATAGGAAGCTGCAATAATATGCGTGTTGTTTATGGGATGATCTCACAGGTAGCCAACAGTCAGGCTACCGTATTAATAAGAGGAGAGTCAGGAACAGGAAAAGAGTTAGTTGCCAAAGCAATACACTATGCAAGCTCAAGAAAAGATAAACCGTTTATAGCCGTAAACTGCGCTGCCTTACCTGAAGGTTTGATAGAGAGTGAGTTATTCGGTCATGAAAAAGGAGCTTTTACCGGGGCAAATATTCAAAGAAAAGGACGCTTTGAGCTTGCTAAGGGCGGAACACTTTTTCTTGATGAAATTGGAGACATAAGCATCTCTGTCCAGATAAAACTTTTAAGAGTGCTTCAGGAGCGCACAATAGAAAAAGTAGGGGGACACTCTTCAATTAAAACAGATGTAAGAATTATTGCAGCAACAAGCCGGAACCTTGAAGAATTAATAACTAAAAACATGTTTCGGGAAGATCTTTATTACAGGTTAAACGTTTTTCCTATTCATATGCCTGCACTAAGAAAAAGAAAAACAGATATCATGCTGCTCGCAGATTTTTTTCTGGGTAAATATAACAAGCTTTACGCAAAAAATATAAACAGGATTTCAACACAGGCAATAAACATGTTGATAGGATATCATTGGCCAGGGAATGTTAGGGAATTGGAAAACTGTATTGAACGCGCTGTCCTTGTTAACTCAGATAATGTTATAAATGCATGCAACCTGCCTCCTTCTCTTCAGACAGCTAAGGAAAGTCAATCAGGTAAAATTATAAATAAAAACGTTAATTTAGAAATACTTGTTGCTTCATTCGAACAGGAAATTATTATAGAAGCACTGGGAAAAAACAACGGTAATGTTGCAAAAGCAGCCAAAAGCCTAAACACAACACCAAGAATAATACATTATAAAATCAATAAACTTGGAATAGAGCCGGGGAAATTTCGCTCAAAATAAGAAAGAGTTTAATATGAGTATTTCACAAAGAAGAAAAGCCTTATCAAATATTGCATCAAGAAGGTATGAAGTTAAAAAGTTTGAACAGACTTCTATCCTGGATATATATGGGAAAAATGTTTTTAGCCTAAAAACAATGAAAGATTTTTTAGCAAAACCAGTTTATAAAAGTTTATTAGGCACAATAAAAAAAGGAGAAAGCTTAAATGCAGAAATAGCTGACGAAGTAGCTAATGCAATGAAGCGCTGGGCTATCAGCAAGGGGGCAAGCCATTATACACATTGGTTTCAACCATTAACCGGATCAACCGCTGAAAAACACGATTCATTTATTGAACCTGATAATGAAGGCGGAGTAATGCTTGATTTTTCTGGAAAGACACTTATTAAAGGGGAGCCTGATGCGTCAAGTTTTCCTTCAGGAGGTTTGAGAACTACTTTTGAGGCACGGGGGTATACTGCCTGGGATCCGACAAGTCCAGCTTTTATTAAAATAGGAAATAATGGTGCGACTCTCTGTATCCCTACAGCATTTTATTCATATACAGGAGAAGTTCTTGACAAAAAAACACCACTATTAAGATCAATACGGGCCCTGTCAGACCAGGCAAAAAGATTATTAAAGTGTTTTGGAAAAAACGTAGAAGGAAGGGTTCAGGCTGAGTTAGGAACAGAACAGGAGTACTTTTTAATTGACAAGGAGATATATTACGCACGTCCTGACCTTGTTCAATGCGGCCGCACACTTTATGGAAGCATGCCTTCAAAACATCAACAGCTTGAGGATCATTATTTTGGATCTATAAAATCACGAGTTTTAAATTTTATGACCAAAGTTGATGAAGAGTTGTGGAAATTGGGTATTCCTGCCAAAACACGGCATAATGAAGTTGCCCCATCTCAATTTGAAATTGCTTCACAGTATGAAGATCTTAACCTGGCAGTAGATCATAATATGCTCATAATGGAAACACTGAAAGAGAAAGCAAACCAGGATGGTTTAATATGCTTGATGCACGAAAAACCTTACGCCGGCATTAATGGCTCAGGAAAACATAACAACTGGTCGCTGAGCGCTAACGGTGTTAATTTATTAAACCCAGGAAGCAACCCTCATGAAAATGCTATTTTTTTGACTATTTTATGTGGAATAATTAAAGCTGTTGATGTTCATGCTGATTTATTGCTTGCTTCAATAGCAAGTGCAGGTAATACACACAGGCTAGGTGGAAACGAAGCCCCTCCATCAATCATATCAATATTTCTTGGGGATCAGTTAACTGATGTAGTTGAACAGATAGAAAAAGGAGGAGCTACATCTGCAAAAAAAGGAGAACTTTTACTGGTTGGAGTTGACACGCTACCCGAACTTCCCTGCGATGTTACAGACAGAAATCGTACGAGTCCGTTTGCATTTACTGGAAATAAATTTGAATTTCGTGCTGTGGGCTCCAGCCAATCCTGCGCAGGCCCAAATATTGCTTTAAATACAATTGTAGCAGAGGCATTTGATGAAATTGCTACAGAGTTGGAAAAAGCAAATAAAAATTCTGTTGATTTTAATATTGCCCTTCAGGGTATCTTACAGAATATAGTCAAAGAACATAAAAAAGTTATATTCAATGGAGATAATTATTCACAAGAATGGTTGATAGAAGCAAAAAAACGCAAACTTCCAAGTATTGTTAATGTTCCAGATGCACTAAAAGCAATTGCTTCAAAAAAATCTGTTGAACTTTATTCCAAGTATAATGTTTTGTGTAGAAGTGAACTGCAGTCTCGTCAAGAAATTTTTACTGAAGAGTATTCAAAGATAATCACCATAGAAGGTAAACTTGCACTGGATATTGCGAAAACAATGATTTTTCCAGCTGCAATAAAGTATCAATCAGTTCTTTTGGACAACTTAACAAAACTAAGACACCTTAAAATAAATTCAGGGACTGACTCGCTAAGTGAACAAATAGAAAAAATAGGCGCGCTTGTTGATGACCTGGCAGCAAAAATAAACCTAACTTATATCAATCTGAAAGCTAAATCATCCGAAAAAGTTACATGTTCGCTTAAAGAGCTTCGATCAATCGTAGATACCCTTGAGAGAGAAGTTGATGATTCAGTATGGCCGTTGCCAAAATACTCGGAGATGCTGTTTATTTTATAACTCATGTTTAACTATAAATAATGAATTATGTTCTGAAAGCTTTTCAAGAAAAAGTAGATAATCTTCATCACTAAAGAAAATCTGCTCTTTCCAGGTACCACGATTTACTATATGATAACAGGCATTGGAGTATTCTATTCGTAAAGGCCGTGCCATTCGTATCTCCTCATTTGACTGAAACTATATAAAAATATAATCAGTTTTCTCATTCATACTCAAAAAAAATTAAAGACCATAAAAAAAACAAACTTGGGATAAATGGTTTTAATATGGCTAGACAAAGATTTGAAACGAATGTGCGATCAGATAAACAGTTTAGAAGAATTTTGTATAAATTAGAAAAATAAATAAATAATAAAAGTAATAATGTGTAGATTTGACCCTGCTACTGTTAAATTTCTTCCTTTTTAACATTCATGGTATTTAAAGCTTGTCCGGACCTATTTTTAAACTGAATTAGTTCAGTTTTTACTTCTGATAATTGTTGCTCATATTTTTTAATTAGACTTTTTTGGAATTCAGTATGAATATTTTTATCCTGTAATCGTCTTTCATGATCTTTTTCTTTATCTACAAGCTGTTTTATCACAGATTTTAGCTGTGATTCTTTAAACTCAAGATCTTTTTGAAACAAATTATCCTTATTCAGCAACTCATTTTTATGAGAATTTTCCTGGAGGTTTTGAATTTCATTAAAATGTTTTTGTAATTCCAGGCCTCTTTGTACTATTATTTTTTTATGTTGATCGTATGCGTAAAACCCAATACATACAGATCCTGCCATAACAATAACAATAGATATTGAAAGCCAAAATGATGTCCTATGGTAAAAAGGCTTATGTATTAGTTTATCTAACTTATCTAAAGTAACATCAACTTGCTCCTGGGCCTTTTTGGTAATATCCTGAGCGCCCTTCTTTACGACCAATCCTGCTGCATCCATTTGATCTTGATCAAACTGTGTCCCGGGAGCAGCAGCTGTAGTTCCTTTTGCTTTGTCTTCATGAGACGATTGATATGATTGTGAATCTGGATGAGTCTGGGGTTTGTCATCATCAATAAAAACTTTTTGGGGATAGTTTGTAAAGAATTTTTCAGGGTTAATCAGCCATCTCCCCCCTGTCTTTTTAGCATAATCTCTTTCAAAATAGTTTCCTTCAGTAATATCGCTCTGCTTATCTGTAAGCCACCGGGTAACAGTATTTCTATGTACTCCTGTTAAGCGGGCCAGCTGATCTTTGGTTTTCCAGTTATTGTTGTCCATGCTTATTTTTCTTTGGTGTTAAAATAATATCTGTAAGATTCTTTATATTATACCATGGTGCATCATCATACAATAACGTAAGCAGTATTTTTTTTGGTTTTTTGTGCTCTATTCAAGGATGACAATGGTGCATTGCTGTCCACTTATATGTTGTTCTATTGTAAAATAGAATGTACACAAAAAATATAACGTTAATGTTTTTCTATGTTCTTTCTATGAATAAGTTTATTGGAATAATTTTATAAATATTAAACAAATTATTAACGAAAACATTCCATACATTAAACTATCAAATTAAATATTATTATATGATGTATATCATGGTACACTATTGTACATTATGCTGACTTTAAGGGGTTTATGCACGTATTGTATAGTAAATTAGTAATATTGTACAC
>CAZGAI010000293.1:0-5383 GCA_964523175.1 uncultured Victivallales bacterium
TTCTATTTGGACTTTTTATTTTGCCTTTAGCTAGAAAGGGTGTGAGTTCTGGATATTAATAACGGCAGGATTTCTTTATATTGGAACATCAATAAACAGAGATGTAATAGGCAGAACCAAAGGTAGAATAATTGGCGCACCTATGGGAATCCTTTCAAGCGCAGCTTTAATGGCATGATTTCAGGTTCACATACACAATATTGTTTTTCTACCCTATAGCTTTTTATGCGTTCAAAATCATTCCAATAAATGAACATATTAAAATTAGATAAAATTATAATATTAGCCTCAATCGATCTTCAATCATACCCGAAAATAATTATTAACAGGAAAGTAACTGTAAATTGTCTTAAAAGTTAAATTTAAAACGTCAATAAGCCAAAGGAAGATGATATTATGAGTTGTAAAACAGCAAGGAGGACGAGAATGAATCATAATCGATGTACGCGTTATGGGCTGCAAATGCTTGTGGCTCTTTTTCTGTTTTTGGGGCTTTTGCCTCGCGCCGTTTTAGCCTCTTCCGTTGGACTGACTGTAATGAACTGCTCCGGGGACAGGCTGAAAGTAAAAATGTTTCCAGCGCCGGGCTACGGTTGGGGGGACGGGGATGGGGACGGGTGGGAAATATGGTACGGGCTTCATCCAAACAACGTGTATAATTTTGGTCTTGGTTCTATATCCGACAGCGATGACGGAACACAGCTCACCCAGTACCTGGACAACGGCCATGCTATCCTCGCTATAGCAACGGATCAAGGTAATTCTAATATGAAAGTAGAAATTTACACGCCTGACAGTGAGGAAAGACTAGCTTATTGCTATTGTCGAGCCCCCGACGGGTTGAAGAATTCAGAGGGTAGTGACGGGTCCGACACATACAGTATAACCAGTATCCCAAATAGGATTCACTCTCCTAAAGGCGGCTATTTTAATACTGACTATGCTTGGACATACGTGGTAACCAAATACGGATGTTTTGTCGACGCCGCGGCCACATACGCAGGGCTGTATATAGAAACTAACAGCCTTCTACCTGTGTACATCGGGACAAATGACACTCCACCTGGGGCTGGTCAAATTAATACCAACACGGTGTCGATTATTCCGGGGCCGTCATTGCCCAAGGCTACGCCCGGCTCGCCGGTTGGCGTCGGGCCATTGCCCGTGGGCTGGGAATCAATAGTTCCGATCATGTGTTATAGCTCGCCCGTTATAGGTATGGCCATTACCGGAACACCGAATAATTATTGCAATAAGGAGAACGTACATTTACCCAAATTTGCGTACGAAATGGGTTCCTATGGTAAGGTTCGTGATGATTACTGGCATGCGAACTTTAACTTCCTTGTTAAATATTTTAAACAAACGTCCTCGTGCGACTTTTCGATGATTAGGCCGCAGGATGATAACTCAGTGCGTTGGTGGAAAAATGCAAAGACCTTCGCCAAAGCGATACCGATCTCTGATGCTTTACTAAAAGTGGGATTAACTCCGGAAGATTCCATCCTTCACGGGATATATAAGGAAGAAAAAACCGGACAAATTGTAATAGTAACTCCAAGCTATAATGCCGGTGGTTCTCAACAAATTGGTGATCTGGCATTTATTCCTGTGCCAGACGCGGCATATAGTGTTGATGCTAACCGCAACCCATTATGGTGTGACAGCATCATGGGTATAAAGTTTTACGGTGTTGGCACTGGAGAATATATTACCGGTGGTAATGGGGAGGCTCAACTGCTCAGTGCTAGTAAAAAACAAAGCTTTATATCGGATGTAAAATACTTTTTTATTGTAGATCCTGATACTTTAAAGTATTGGCTGGTGCAGGGGCCCGGCGATTTTACAGCGGCAAAAGGTTCTGAACTTAATGATACAGTTTCTCTTAATTTCTGGAAGAATGCAAAGAAATTAATAAAAGTGAGTCCACTTCGATACTAATACACTCGACAAGCTCATGAGATAAAAACATTAAATTCAGTTAGCGAAAGGTGTATAATGAGAAAGAATTCTATTAAAGATTATAGAGGAGTCAATGCTATGTTTAAAAAAAATGGTTTCGTGATTGTTTGTATTTCTATGTGTATGATTTGCTTATCTGTCTGCACCTTAGCTACGCCGACTTTAAGCAAAATTGTGTTTAAGGATAGCCTCACCGCGCTATCTTATACCGGTACTGATATTAAAGGAAATACCGGCACCATTATACTGCCGCAGGGTTCAGTAGGGACTCTTTCCGGAGAATTGAGTGACCCTGCTTTGTACTATATAAAGCCTGTCGAAGGCGTAATTGTACAGGATGCAAAACAGACTGTACCCCTGGACGTATTTAAAAATATCGGTACAGGGTTTACAGTCACAAAATCAGGGTACACGAAATTGACTTATGAGCCAAAACCTGTTATGTCTTTTGCAATCACAGTTATGCCGAAAACTGAAAAGAAAGACAAAGACGCCTGCCTAGCAAAAGCTGAAAGCATTTTATTCGGTACTGCCGACAATCAGTATGCCGGTTTTATAGATCAAATAGACGGTATAATCTATGGATATATGCCTATCTCTCCTCCGAGCAGCAATGGGCAGTGCAGTTTTGGTATTACTCCTTTTGATGCTGAAAACGGAGCCGTCGTTAAGCAGACAGGTATCCCCGTCATGATGGAAAGGTTATTTCCCGGGCCTAATCTATACCGGAATAATCAACATATAACTTCAGCAGGAGGGACGATTACTTCTGATTATGACGTGTGTATCGTTAAACCGCCGACATCTTTTAGCTATAATGGGCCATATACCGGATTGCAGGTCGGGTTTTATTTGAAAGATTGTATCTCTACCTCGTACCTAGTCAACTACGTCAAATGTTTATTGGACGTTGCCCTCTGCTATCCGTATTTCGCAATAGCATCTTCGACGAACTCGGAGGTTCAAATTGAAATTCGGAGGTTAGTCACGGATGAATCAACGCATAAACTGATTATGGATAAGGTAGCTAATATCTCGATACCTGCGGATTCATATGAACTGGTTGCAGTATCTATGTGTAGAGACAATCTGGGTAACATATGGATTGTGGCATTAAGTGCTCCGCCTGAGACGGGTAAAATAACCTGTCAGGTAATGACTATTCCAACTGCGTCTGCAGGCGGGCTGATAAACATTCCGCGGGTCTTTGAATGTTCCACAACCAGCATAAAAACATTGGATAACTTACATAAACTCTCTCTGAAACTAGTCAATATCGCAGGGAATATGTACGGGGTCGTGGCCCTTGGATCAGAAAACAATTACTCCCTATACCTTGCGACACTGAGCGGGACAGGGACGTTTACCTTTATGAATCAAAAATTTGCTGATCTCGTCGGGCGAATACCATCGGTGACTATGGATTGTAATTTTAATATCGCATGTACCGCAATAACTCACCTCGATGATTCGGCAACGTTTTTAAATACTTTCTACTATAGTGGTGATCATGGTGATCTTGCTTCAGGGAATATTCATTTAAATAAAATATTTCAAAATCCTGAATTCGAAATGAGCGGTTATGGCCATGATTTAAGAGTTGCAAACTTAAGCGCTGCATTTCTGTTTCCGTCCATGAAAGCACCTTTATCTTCTTCTGCTTACGCCTGTCCGATAATTGTAAGCAGTATCAATCAAGATAACGATAACTTTGATAATCCTTTCAATAGATGTACCGTTCCTTTTTATTATAGACAGAAAAAGGGTTTGCCGCTTACCAGTTTTTCTTTTTATGGCGGTGAGAAAGTGTGTTATGGTAATGAAGTGCGCATTACGGCAATGGGCACTGACGCTGATTGCGGGTTGGTTCTGGAAGCGCATTGCTACTGGCATGACGCGGAAAAAGCGGTTTCTATCAACATGAATATAGGAGCAGCAGTAAAAGAAGAAATAGGGAATCCGTATGGTTCAATGCCTGTTATTACAAATAAACCTATCCTCGAACCTATGTATATAGCATCACCATCAGATGTTACAGGGCTTTATATAGATAAGGTGAGCCAAAAAATCGTGTATGTAGGATATGAGGAACCGAAAGATGTTGGTAATAGTATATCGTTTATACCGGATGTGCCATTACCGCTGCCGGTACCTCCAGCATATCCCGGGTGGGGTGATATATCACCGATTAAATGTTATAAAGTGGAGCCGGGCTATATAATTACAGGAGTCCCAAACAGATGGTGTATACGGGCGAATGTAGAGTATGGTCTTAAAGCGTTTGCTTATCAAATGTTTAAAAATCCTAACAATATGAATATTTTAGTGCAGGGAGCCTGCGACTTTTCCGGAATGCCTGAGCCAAAATCTGTTAGCTGGTGGGAAAAAAATGCGAAAACTCTATATGAAGTATCGCCGTTATCTACTTTTGATGATATTATCGGAGCATATACAGAACCGGTAAGCGGGAAAACTGTGTATATTGGATTTAAATGCGCTACCGATGAGCGAAATCATGATATATCCTTCATACCGGATGTGTTATTACCGCTGTCTGACCCTCCTTATGCCTGCCAGGGCGTGCCTGGTAAACCGCCGATTGTTATGCCTATAACATGCCACGGCATGAAACTGAATTATCAAATTACCGGGTCTCCGGTAACAACTAGTAAATATGCGGTACAGGGTGATGTAACATTGTCGAAATTCAGTTATTATTTATGCGGTAATACCTTAATCCAGGGAGAGTGTGATTTCTCCCCAATAGATCCATTCGCCCGTCAGTGGTGGAAAAACGCTAAGGTATTAATTAAAAAAACATCTAAAGAATTATGAATTTACTGTTTAAACCAACGAAGAGCCGATTTTTGAGAAAAATAAAAAGATAAAAGCAGGATTTACCTTGACAAAAAATAAGATTCTGTTATTGCATACAATTTTGTTTGTTTTCAGTGTGGCTATAGACGGACATTGTTTTGATATATTATTGTAAGTATCTAATTATCAACATATTAAGCGCAAATAATATTTCATTTTTACTGAAACATCTTATCGTTGTAAGTTACTGTTAATTATATAGATGCATTTTTTTTGTGTTCCAGTAAAAATGAAAAGTAAAATGGCATCTATCTTCTTGGCAATAAACAATTTAAGTGTAAATACCTAAAACAATGTCCGTATAGAGAGCAGGCAGACTAAAACTAAAACTAAAACTAAAGGAAAGGAAATTAAATGATGTCCATTCAATCGAAGTTCGGCCTGTTGTGGGTCTGCGTAATGCTGCTCGTTTGTGATACACTCACGGCAAATTTTATAGGAGACAAACAATTTACACGGGGAAAAATTGTTGTTAAACAGTATAAACTTGATAACGAAGTAACTGTTGGCGAGTTAAAAAGTGTTGATCCTGACACGGAGTTGT
>CAZGAI010000294.1:0-5382 GCA_964523175.1 uncultured Victivallales bacterium
ATTATTACACAAATAGAAACAATATTAATGCTAACTATTTTGCAATTATCAACATTCTATAATATAATAATAATGAACAAGAATTGTATATCTATATACAGGTCCATATATAGATCTTTAAACTAATAAGACTTATTTACTATATTCTATAATATCTATAAATTTGGAGATTTAAATGAACAGTAAAAATCTGATAAAAAACACTGCAGCAGTATTAACGGTCCTCTTCCTTGTATCATGCACAACGGTAAAAAAGGAAAATACTGTAGTTAGTACCCCAAAAACACCGGCAGTAAATCCTGCAATAGAGAAGTCTAAAATCATATCGCAGTTAAAAAAATATCAAGAACTATATTTAAAGCAGGATGACTTTTCCCTCTCCCAGTTAATGAAACTTTATAGTTCAGACAAAAATGTTGAAGTTATATTCGGCTGCGCAGAAAAACCCGGGACTGTCGGATGGTGCAGAGGTATCCCGCAGATAAAAGAAATGATAATTAAGGATTCTGAATGCTGGAAAACAATTGATTTCAATTTTAAAGATACATTAGTAACATTAGATAATAATACGGCCTGGGTTTCAACTCTGGGAAATTCTGAATTAACCTCTAATTATTTGAAAAAATTTGAGATCTTTACAAAAAATCTTACCAAAAGTATTGAGGGTGAATCACAGCATGATGATGCAATAACGCCAACCATTTTAAAATTAATGGTTGATATTCTTTATGTAAAAAATAAGGCCGGCAAACTTGAATTACCATTTGTTCTTACTCTTATTTTTACAAAAGAAAATGATAACTGGCTGATAAGGCAGATGCATTTCTCATACCCTATAGACCCAAGAGGAATGGATTATATTTCTAAAATAAAAGCGATTTAATAAGTTGAAATCCAGAGAGTAGACTTTTTTAGAAACTTTTTCCTTAGATCTCTGATCATTCGTCTATAGTCTCTAGTCTAAAAAAATACTTAGATTTAGATATTTCAGAATGCTTGTATATACTTTCTGCAATTTAAATGCTTCTTTATTGCTTCATATATTTTATTATATTGGTAGTCGCAGCAGGAAGAATATTTAATCTTTGAAACGAGTTATAGAAGAGCAGTAAAAAGTATTGGAAAAATAATAAAATTAAATTTCCAGAAGGCAGCATACTGGTGGCTGACGGTGAATCTGGCTTAGCAGATACTTTTCCTTTTAAGCCTTAAAAATATTCAAGGTTTATATCAAGGAAGAATAGAAAGTATCTGATGATAATTACCTTTGTTATGCAACTACGAGGTAACGGCAATTATCAAAGTCTTCCTTCTTAGCTTAATTCAATGGGATCTCATTATCTCCCTTTGACTGCTGGTAAATATCTGACATTTCGTCGTAGGTTTTTTTCAGTGCTTCAACCCGTTTCATATATCCATCCTGTTGCGCTGGATCGGTCTGTTTAATCATTTCGATGAGGCTATGACTATGCCAATAGTAATTGTCTTTTGCGTAGCTACCATGATCGCATTTAAAAACTTCTTTTAACATTTTCAAATCGTGTGGAATATTAAAAGAGTCTTTGGAGTCGGTATAACTGAATAAATAGTAAAAATTATCATAACCACCCCAGGTAATCGCCGACAAACACAATGAGCAGGGCTCATGTGTCGCAAAGAAAATACAGTCTCTCGGCGCTGGACGTGATTCCCTTGGCATTTCGTATAGCTTCTTCAAGGTGTGTATCTCACCATGCCACAAGGGGTTCTCAGTCTCATTATTGGTCTCTGCTAAGACAAGCGAAAGATCACTCTTTTTAACAATGGCAGCACCAAATAATTTGTTTCCACTCTTAACTCCCTGCATCGTTTTGGGCACAATGTCTTTCTCCATCACTTCGAGTAGGCGATCGATTACCTTCTCCTTATTGCAAGAACAATTATCCATCATCAGGTTCTCCTATTTATTTTACTATGAGATAATTCGACATGTGGCAATACTTTTAAGGCATATAAAATCAAATTTTATTCTCCTTTAGGATTAGGAGAAATAGTCGCAAAAAAAGCAATGTTAAAATCATTATAGGACATTACTTTGAAAATATCAATAGGCATTTTTTTATAGTTTTCTGTAGTTATTTTTCTCCTCTGCCTGGTAGATGCTCATGTAGATTCCTGTTAGGGTATCAGATTACTGTAAATATACTCCAGATACTTTTATAGGTTAATATCCCATTGTCCTACAACTTTGAATTAGTGTCATATGGACATTACATTAAATCAGATAGGGTTTATTCCCCGCCCCTTGGGTCGTTTCAAGATAAGCAGAGTTTTGCTAAGCTTTTTTAAAAAGCGTCGATAGCTCCTGGGCTCTGCCCCGAGGTAGTTCATTAACTTTTTTTAACAAAAAATACCGTTTGAGTAAAAAATTACACAAACGGTATTTATAATGGTACTATAAATATTTAGTTAGCAGACAATAGTCAGCAATACCTGACCACCAAGAACAGAGTCACCTGTTTTCACACTGAGACTTTCAATTTTACCTGTAGCCGGAGCTAAAATAGCATTTTCCATCTTCATTGCTTCAAGTACGAGTAATTTCTCACCTGTATGAACTGATTTGCCATCTTCTACTAAAATTTCGGCAATAGTCCCTGGTAAAGGAGCTTTTAATTCACATTTTGATCCGGGCGCAAATGTAATGGCTGCTTTTTTCTTTTTATGAGAAGAATCTCTAGAAACAGCATTTTCCATCTTCTTTTTAGCCATCTCGGCAGCAGGAGAAATAGCAATTTCATTTGCCACTTCTTCAACCTCGACATGATAGTCCTTTTTATTCACTTTTACTTTAAATTGTCTTATCATAATAATCCCTTTGTATAATTTATTAAGAATCACAAAATTTAATCTATTATAGTATTTATTTTTCCGGACGCCATGTGAAGAAAGAATACTGAGCATCAGGTGCTGTATTTTCCTTATCAGACATTTCAAAAAGAGTAATACTATCATCCAAAGGTTCAATTTTTTTTATAATAAACCTGCTGTTCGCCATATAGGAAGCAATAGCAGATGCAATTGCAGCTGCTTCTTCTTCCGGAACCTGATCTGTTTCAACTTTTCTTAATCTTGGCATGAATACACTCCTGTAAAATTTTTGTGCAGTTTCTATTACAGTGGAATATTACCATGTTTTCTAGAAGGCCTGCTCTCAACTTTGGAATCAGCTATATCAAGAGAATTAAGAATAATATTCCTTGTATCAGCAGGATCTATCACATCTTCAATATATCCTCGTTGTGCTGCAACGTATGGATTACTGAACTTCTCTTTATATTCCGCAATTTTGGCTTTTCTAGTTTCTTCCGGATTCTCAGAATTTTTAATTTCTCTTGCAAAAATTATATTAGCAGCACCATCTGCTCCCATAACGGCTATTTCAGCAGTCGGCCAAGCATAGACGAAATCCGCACCAAGATGCTGAGAAGCCATTGCAATATATGCTCCGCCATAGGATTTTCTGAGAATAATTGTAATCATTGGTGAAGACACTTCAGCATATGCGTACAGGAGTTTTGCACCATGTCTAATGACACCGCCATGTTCCTGACCAATTCCCGGCAGGAACCCCGGTGTATCAACAAATGTTATAACAGGAAGATTAAAAGAATCACAAAACCTGATAAATCTTGCAGCTTTATCAGAAGCATCAATATCAAGAACACCAGCAAGAATATTCGGTTGATTTGCAACAATACCAACCGACCTGCCGCCGATTCTTGCAAAACCAATTACTATGTTCTGAGCAAAATATTCTTGAATTTCGAAAAAAGTATTTTTATCAAAAGTCAAGTGTAGAATATCTCTTACATCAAAAGCTTTCTTTGAATCAGTAGGAACTATACCGTAAATTTTTTTGTCTAATTTATACGAAGTATGAGCTGTTGGTACTATTTTGGGTTTATATTGGTTACTTCCAGGGATATATGACAGAAGTTTTCTCGCTATTTCCATTGCATCCAAGTCGGATTCTGCAATAAAATGCGCAACACCGCTGGTAGCATTGTGAACCATAGCACCGCCAAGGCTCTCTTTATCGACTTTTTCATGTGTCACAGCCTGAACAACTGCAGGGCCTGTAATAAACATTTGAGATGTCTGATCTACCATAATGATAAAATCAGTAATTGCCGGAGAATAGACGGCACCACCGGCACATGGTCCGGCAATAATCGAAATTTGAGGTATAACTCCGGATGCGTGAGTGTTCCTTAAAAAAATTCCACCGTATCCAAATAATGCGTCAACGCCTTCCTGAATTCTTGCACCCCCTGAATCATTAATACCAATCAGTGGAATACTGTATTTTATAGCTAAATCCTGTACTTTAATAATTTTTTTAGCATGCATTTCACCGAGGGAACCAGCCTGAACGGTAAAATCCTGTGAAAAAACAGCAACTTTCATCCCGTTAACAGTACCAAAACCTGTAACAACTCCGTCATATGGAATATCTTTACCGTCCAGACCAAAGTTAACCCCTCTATGTTTTACAAATTTATCGATTTCTTCAAAAGAACCCTTATCAAGAAGCAATAAAACTCTCTCTCTAGCAGTCATTTTTCCCTTGGCATGCTGTTTCTCTACAGCTTTTTCTCCACCACCCTGATCTATTTTTTCTTTCTCTGATTTTAAACCACCAAGTATATTGGTAATGTAATCTCTAAATTTTGAATCAGACATTTTTATCTCCTTTAGTGATTATGCTGGACTAGTTCAGTTAACACACTGTTTGTCATTTTTGGATGTAAAAAAGCAATAATTGCACCATGTGCACCTGGTTTTGGCTCATCGGATAAGGGCCTTAAACCAAGATCTTTTGCTTTAGTCATCGTTTCTTTTAAGTCTTCAACACAATAAGCGATATGGTGTAAACCTTCACCCTTTTTTTCAAGATAGGCTGAAATTTCAGAATCATCGCGGGTGGGCTGAAGCAGTTCGATTTTAGTATCTCCAATTTGAATAAAACAAACCTTTATTCCACGTTCTTCTACTACTTCATAGCCGAGAGGCTCAATACCAAGAAGTCCTGAATATACTTTCAGCGCGTCTTCAATGGATTTTACCACAACTCCAATGTGATCAATTTTAGTCATAATACAGAAACCTGCCTTTCTAAACAATTATTATTTATTTTTTGATGTAAATAGTGTTAGCTAAAATAGTTATGTTTCCTTAATTAAATAGAAAGATTTTAAAAGAAACAGTTCTATAATTCATTAATTTTATAGTATTAAAAAAAATAACAAATAAAATTATGTATACAATTATATATTTTATGATATTTCACGCAAAAATCAAGTACTAAGACATAGATTGAAAATATTATATAATTTTGTT